>CASEEB010000133.1 GCA_949286815.1 uncultured Eubacteriales bacterium
TCCTTAAAGTAAGTATCCGTCTGCGCGAACGCCTTTGCCGCCGCCGGATTGGCAAAAAACTTTATATAGGCTATGTCAATTTCAGCGTCTGTCTGCGCGTCCGCAAACAAATCGAGTCGAATATTCTCAAGCTTTACGTCGTCTGTGTTTCCCCACGCCTCAGTCGCGTCAACAATCGCTATATGCCATTCTCCGTCATTTTCCCAATTTACCGAAACATCTGGCACATACCCGTCATCTTGCCACATGACCCCGTCCGAGCGCTCTACGGACAGACCGCTCCGTAAGGAAGAATTTGTTCTGTATTTTATTACAATGTTGTCAGCAAATGACGAATTGACGTTGGGCAATATTCCGAAAGTAATATACGAATTTTCGTCTGCCGCCTTAACGGTGAGATATCCTTTATCGCACAAATCATTTATCGAGGCGCCGGAAAAGCATGAAATTCCGAAAGTCTCGGAGGCGCTTTCACAAAGTCCGGTAAAGTCATATTCAAACGTACACGCAGGGTCATATTCCGGTCCTTTATCCTCAAGCCCCACTCCTTTTGTAAGATATGCCGCCACCAGAGCCGCGCTGTTCTCTTTGCCGTTGCGGAAAGAAATCACTCCCTCGCGCTCTGTCCCGTTTTTGCTTGTAAAACCGGTATACGCCTTATCCGAGGGTGAAGTCATCTTCACTTCAAAGCAGTATTCTCCCGCGGGCAATTCGTCGAAAGTCACCGTCAGGTCTTCACCGTCGGACAGATTTTTAAGATTCCGCTCAACCAAAGGAACCTGAGACGTGGTAGTGGCGTAGTCCTTGTTCCATTTCCAAAGTCTGAAATATCCCTCGTTCGTTGCCGCTCCCCATGTCGCGTGATAATATACCGTAACTCCCGTTACCGGACTCTCCGCTTTGAATTTCTGACCGTAAGATTCCCCTCCTCCGCAGAAAGGGTCTCCCTGTTCATCGCCCGTGACATTCAGCACAGGCACGTTTACCGTGCTGAGCGCATAGCGATGCGTATTGAACTGTGTCCCGTAATCATACCTTTCGGCATATTTCATTTCGGAAAACAGACCGATGTATGTAAGGTCTATCCAATCATAAGATTTTATACCGTCCCCCGTAAGATAAAAACTCAGACTGTCAATGGAGAAACTATCCTCAACCGGCAGCCGTGCAATTACCTCGTGCCAGTATCCGTCGGCATTTATATCCACCTCAACGCTTGCGGAATTTCCCGTGCCCTTTGCCGAAACAACGAGCTTTTCCGCCCCGGTCTGCCCTCTGTAGGCAAGCTTTACATATCTGAAATCAGACGATTTATTAATATCATTAATTTCTGTTTCAGCCATAGAACTGTCCGACATCACGAGAAATCTGTGGAAATCCGCTTCCTTGAATACTGTAACATTTTCACTCTGAGCCGACAAATTCGCAGGCGTCTTTCCGGTTCCGAAATCCGCAATATATGACCCCTCGATCAATTCCTGCCGTCTCTGCTCCTCAAGCTTTAAGTTTTCGCTTGCCGAATATGAATCGGCGTAAACGGCTTCCCCAAAGAATTTTATATATTCGACATCAATGGAGTCCCCCGCGTCGCATCCGGACGCGAGCGGGTCAAATCTGAAAGCATATAAAGTCTCGTCGGGCGCATTTCCCCATACGTTATGAGCGTCTACAACAACAGTATGCCATTCTCCGTCATTCTGATAGTTCCACAACACATGCGTGCCGTCCGCTCCCCACTGCGCTCCTCCCGAGCGGTTGGTAAAAAACTCGCCCATTGAGATTTCCGAAGAGGTCCTGTACTTAATCACCGCGTACGCAAGCTTATCCGCGGAAACATCGGGAGAGGTAGCGTCCGAAAATTTAAAGTACGGATCGCTTCCCGTGGCGGTAAAGGTGACATATCCGTTTACCGAATCGGATATGGAAATATCATTTTGCTGCGTGATATTGAACTTTGAAACAACATCGTCGGTCTCAACCGAAAAATCGTAGACAAAAGTAGTGTGAGCGCCGGCAGATTTGTCTGTCATGTCCGCAATGGTTATCTCGCAAACGAAAGCTCCCGACGGATTACCGTCCAGATAAGCCTGAATGTCAGTCACCTTGCCCGGTATAGGGTCCGCGGCTCCGTTTGCCGCCGGCCAAGGGGTGTATGAGGTCCCCTCCGTGCAGATAACCTCGAAATAAAGCTTTCCCGTAAGTTTAAGCTCAACAGGTATATTCATGACAAGGTCGCTGTGGTCATGATGGTTGACAATTTCGATTGCGTACAAAGGCTCCGCCGATACTGTATCCGCACGGTTGCCTTTCCACTCGTACAGCCTGAAGGTACCCTTGTTGACATTGTTACTGTATGTCGCGAAATCATTTATGGTAATACTCAACAGCCTTTTCTCCGAATCAAGCGTAAAGGCATATCCTATCGGATTATTGAGTCCGCTCGTATACGGATTTCCTCCCGCTCCGCCCTTGGCAAAGCTTATAGTTTCCACTCCGGAGTTTTCCTCGGCGTCTGCCGTAAGCGAAAATCCCGCGAACCATGTCATGCAGGAAAGCAGCAAAATAAAAGCCAACGTAAGACAAATGAATTTTTTCATAGTCAACCTCCTCGGTTTATTGCAGAAAAGTTTTCGGAAAAAATTTTTATCAGCGCCGACGAACACACAAGCAGCCGACAAAATTTTTATGAAAAAATTGAAAACATTCTTAAACATTATTAATTGTATATGACAAAATTATATTTGTCAATGCTTTTTAAGTTATTTAGTGAAAAAGTCGACAAATTCGGCACTATATACATATTTATATCTTTGTTTTTAGTTAAAAAATCAATTGTTAAAAACAATTCAACAATTATAACAAATATATATTATAGGGCAAAACATAAACCAAAGCGAATAAATATATAAGTCAGAGATTATAAGTAAAAATCGGCTGTCTCAAATTGATTTTTTAGAAAATTCCTTTGTTACAAACAAAAAACACTTGCATACCGCTATGAGTAAGCAAGTGTTTTTGTATAGGTTTCCGTTCAAATGGAAACAATTCCCAAACTTGAGACAGCCTATTTTGATTATTCTGAGCAAATAGTGTTATATATTAATTTCAACGGATTTTCTTTGTTTTTCCGCCTGTATGTTGTTTATTGCCGCCATTTGGCTTATTATTTATTTTATCGGAATATTTCTTTGAACCAAAATTTTGTCCCGCTTTATTTCTCACGGAATTTGACTTGCCGCCGTCTTTACCGCCGGAAAAAGATTTGCCTTTCCGCGTTTTTGATCTGACATCGGTTCTTTTTATCGCAACAACACCCTTGGCGGGTCTTACAAGGCATTCGGACGAGTATCCGATGAGGTCTTCTCTCCCCGCAAGGGTCAAAGCCTCTCTTACAAGTTCCGCGTTCTGAGGTCTGTTGTATTGAAGCAATGCCCTCTGTAGCTGTTTTTCATGATAATCCGACGCCACATACACCGGCTTCATATCAAGCGGATTTATACCGGTATAATACATGACCGTAGAAGCGGTACCGGGAGTGGGATAATAGTCCTGAACCTGTTCCGGGGCGTAATTGTCACGCTTAAGGCAGAGCGCAAGCTCTATCGCGTCATTGAGAGTCGAGCCGGGATGGCTTGACATCAGATACGGGACAAGATACTGCTCTTTAGAACATTCTTTTGTAATCCTGAAAAATTTCTCGCGGAATCTTTCATACACTTCAAAATCCGGCTTGCCCATACATCTCAGGACACGCGAAGAGCAGTGTTCGGGCGCCACCTTAAGCTGCCCCGAGACATTGTCTCTCACAAGCTTTTTAAAGAACGTTTCGTCCTTATCCAGCATAAGATAATCAAACCTTATGCCCGAACGTATAAAGACCTTTTTTATCCCCGGGATCTTTTCAATTTCCTCAATAAGTTTTATGTATTCGCTGTGATCCACCTTCAGATTTTTGCACGGAGTGGGGGCCAGGCACTTCTTGCCGGGACATACGCCGTCGGTAAGCTGTTTGTCACATGCCGGATATCTGAAATTAGCCGTCGGACCTCCGACATCATGAATATATCCCTTGAAATCCGGCATTTCGGAAATCAGCTTTGCCTCACTTACAACGCTTTCAATGCTTCTCGAACGAACCGTGCGTCCCTGATGAAACGCGAGCGCGCAGAAATTGCAGGCGCCAAAACATCCCCTGTTATGAGTAATTGAAAATTTTACTTCCTCAATTGCGGGAACTCCGCCGTCCTTTTCATAAACCGGATGATATGTACGGGCATATGGCAAAGAATACACATGGTCAAGCTCTTCCCTTTCAAGCGGCGGCATAGGCGGGTTCTGAACAAGCATTTTATTGTCATACATCTCGCAAATTGCTTTTCCGTTTATAGAATCCTGATTTTTATACTGCACGCCGAAAGCCTTCGCGTATGCCTGTTTATCGGCTTTAAGCAAATTGTAGTCAAATAATCCCGCAATATCAAAGTTGACTTTATCATCGGGAGAGCACATATAAACAGTCCCTCGGACGTCTCTTATCTTTTTTACCGGGACTCCTCTGTCAAGCAGCTGAGCTATACGGATAAGTATATTTTCCCCCATACCATACGTAAGTATATCGGCGCGGCTGTCCACAAGCACCGAGCGGCGTACCTTGTTGTCCCAATAATCATAGTGCGCAAACCGCCTCAGCGACGCCTCAAGCCCTCCCAGAATTATCGGAACATCTCCGTACGCCTCCCGTATCCGGTTTGAATAAACAATGAGCGCGCGGTCGGGACGCAGCCCCGCTTTCCCTCCCGGCGAATAATAATCATATGTACGTTTTTTCTTCGCCGCGGTATAATGCGCCACCATTGAGTCAATATTTCCCGCGCTCACGAGAAATCCGAGTCTGGGTCTGCCAAAGCGTTTGAAATCCTCACATGACTTATAGTCCGGCTGAGCCAGAAACGCCACCCTGTAGCCCTTATCCTCAAGTACCCGGCTGATTATCGCCGCGCCGAAGGAAGGATGATCCACATAAGCGTCTCCGCTGACATACACAAAATCGGGCGCGTCCCACCCCCTGTTTTCCATGTCTTTCCTGCTTATCGGGAGAAATGTGTTGTTTATTTCCATTTTATTATATTTCCTGTTGTTTTTTACTGTTTAAACTTCCTCAGCGGCGTTTCTTTTCTTTTTTAATGCCGAACATTTTTCTCAGCACGGGTGCCAAAAATCCCGGCGAACGCACAAGAATTATTTTCATGGCAAATCTCCTTTCGGATATTATTTACCAATATTATATGCGTTTTTTCGGGCTCAGTTTACATATCGCGCGATTCGATTATATAAATCCCGCCTTTTTTTACCGAAATCAAAGCACAGTTTCCGCTTACCTCATTGGAAACCGCATACTGCAGCTTGCGTTCCAGAGTTTTATTCTTAAGCGGGTACTTACAGCCCTCTATTGAAACGCCCTTGACCTTCTCATCCGCCGAAATCAGAGAAAAATATTTATATCCGCTGCGCAAAAGTATAAAGCTGTTGTTTTTCAGATAGCGGATACGGTTCTGACCGTTTACAATAACACCGCGTATATGGCGCTCATATAAGCTTTCAAGTATAGCCATTGCGGACAAAGCGTGGTCAATTCTGCCCCCGGTTCCGCAAATAATCGTAATTTCCTCCGCGCCGCTCTGCACCGCTTTCTCAACCGCAAGCTGTGTATCGGTACAGTCTTTTTCAGGAGCGACCTGTAATATTTCAGGCACATCCTGCGGCAGACTTTTGAGCGAGTCAAAGTCTCCTATCAGAATATCAGGTGTTACCCCCAAAAGCTTGGCGTTGTTATATCCCGAATCCGCCGCTATCTTGATATCCTCATTATCGGGACGCTCATCTATCTTCTCCGGAAATATCTCTCCGCCCGCGTATACAAACGCTCTCATAGTCCATACTCCTTAAATAATTTATTTTTTATTTGTTCAGAACTATTTCTTTCACTTTTTATCCCACTTATGCTTGTTCTTGAGCACTTCATAAAGCATTACATAGCTTTCATGCCGGCTCTTCGGTATATCGCCCTTTCGTACAGCTTCAAGAACCGCGCAGCCCTCTTCTTTTGTATGCGTACACTTTGTGTATCTGCATTTGCCGAGAAAAGGAGTAAACTCCCTGAAAGTCAGGGCAAGGTCATCTGTTTCAAAAAAGTCAAATTTTTCAAAATCAAGCATTGAAAATCCCGGAGTATCCGCGATATATCCTCTTCCGTCCAAAACCGGCAAAAGCGTAACGCTTCTGGTAGTATGTCTGCCTCTGTTTGTCTTTCTGCTGACCTCGCCGGTATCAAGCGTCAAACCGTCGAACAACCTGTTTATAAGTGTGGATTTACCCACGCCGGAAGCTCCGGCAAACGCAATGGTTTTCCCATCAATAACAGATTCAATATAGCTATGTAAGTCAGCTATCCCCTCACCTGTGACGCATGAAACCCGAAAAACGGAAAACCCGACTTTTCTGTATATATCGGCGATAAACCCGCTCATATCTCTGTCAAGCTCGGTTTTGCCGATGACAATCACAGGCTCTATCGACTTAAATTCAAGAATAGATACAAGCTTGTCGATCATATCAAGCATGGGAGAGGGA
>CASEEB010000134.1 GCA_949286815.1 uncultured Eubacteriales bacterium
TTTCGGCTGGAGCTTTAACGGGAATAAATTGTTTATTTTGCCCGCGACAGCGGCATAAACCGTGTCGTGTACCGATGTGAATTTTACGGGAAGCGACGAAAGCGCGGATACCTCCTCGGCGTAAGATAACGATGAGAGAATGTCCTCCGCCGTAGTCTCCTCGCCCAGATTTGAGTTGTTTACAAGCCCCGTAAAGGGTATGCCCCCCGCGTACTCGATCTCCCGCATTACCTCTACCGTGGAACGCGCGTCCCTTGTGAGCGGACGGAAACGGTTTATCACCATAAGCATCTCGTAATCGTTCTCGGCAAGTATCGCCGGAGCAAGCCTGCCGAGCGCCAGAGCGCCGCGGTCGTCTCCCCCTATGTCGAGTATCACCTTTTTCGAGCGGTCATCGGTTATAGAATACATCTGCTGAGGCAGAGCCGGAATATCAACATTCGTTCCGGCATAATCCGAACAGATAAGCTCTATTCCCGCCTTTTCAAGCTCTTCCGTGCTGTCCTTTGTGCGGAAGTAGGGATTAACTATATCAAGGTCCGCTATCGATGTTTTATTATACTGCCTTTTGAGGTCAAACGCAAGGTTTACGGCGACATTTGTCTTTCCGCTGCCGTAATGGCCGCAGATGAGGGTCAGTCGTTTGTAATCCATACTTCCTCCCTTTAATACTATTCGTATTGTAAACTTAAATGAAAGTTGAGAACCTCTCGTTCCTTTTGGTATAATGGTTTCACCACAAAACACATCTACTCCCAAAAGAAAGGAAAGGTTCTCTGATGAAATCATATCACATTAGGTGCCCGAAATGCAACAACAATCATTCATTTTATCGTTACGGCAAAGATTCAAATGGTTACCAAAAGTATCTCTGCCGAAACTGCCATCATCAATTTGCACCCGAACGACCGAGGTCGGAAGGGGCAAATTGTCGGCGGAAACATCCGCCTTGCCCCGTGTGCGGAAAGGGTTCCTTTCTGCATCACGATTATGAGCATTACTCAAACTACCGCTGCACTGATAAAAAGTGCAATCATTCCTTTTTTGTATGGAAATCCGCTGCTGTTACCGCTCCGTCTATGTCAACCCTTTTCGGCAAGCACAATTTCAAGCGTATGCGTTATCCCGTTCAAATTATCATCACTGCTTTGTCAATGTTTTATCTCGGCAAGAATTCATTTCGGAATATCAGTCTAATACTTAAAACTGCCTTTAATATCAAGGTTTCTCATACCGCTGTCAGCAACTGGTGCGTTAAGTTTGCCCCATTGTTTGACGATATGCGTATTCAGCTTGTTTCCTTATTGAACCTCAATTCCGATGAATGGCACACCGATGAAACGGTAGTTAAAATAGCAGGTGTAAAGCACTATATTTGGTTTATCATAGACAGTGAAACAAGATTTGTTATCGGGTTTCACCTGTCCCCGCATCGGGATTCTCCTCAGGCTGTTTCTCTGTTCAGCGAAGCCGTTAAGCTTGGTAAACCGTCCGCTGTTGTTTCAGACCGTTATTCAGCCTACAAGGTTCCGGTTAAGTCCATTTTTGATGGTGCTAAGCACATTCGCGTTCAAAGCTTTAAAGACGACATTTCAAACAATTTAATCGAATGCTTTAACAAGCAATTCAAGGCTTGGTACAAAACCAAACAGGGCTTTTCCTCTTTTGAAAGTGCCAATAACTTGATTTCCTTGTTCGTCTTTTTCTTCAACTTTGTTCGCCCTCATTCTGCTTTAAACGGTCTTACCCCCGCTCAGGTCGCCGGTTTAAATTTGTCTAAACGAAGAAAACGGGAGTTTTTGCTCGTTGCGTGAAGCTTTTCTATGATTTCGTGAGCTATCTTTTCATTTTAACTTTACACTGCCAATATTTTTTATTTATCCAATGTGCTGTTTAAAAAATCAATTAAAATTTCAGCGTTAGTAATATGACCCTGCAAATCACAGTGACCGGAAAGACCGTCAGTATTTTTTTCCAGTTGCAGATAATAAAATCCGCTATTTTTTCCTCCGACATTCCTGACCGCAGATTCAGCATAATGACACAATTCATCAATCATTATTCCGCTTGCGAAAATAATTTTGGATTCCGGATGAAGTGCTCTTAATTTTAACATAAAGCTCTCCATTCCGTCCTGTATTTCTTCTAAAGTGATACCGTTTAAATCTTTTGTCGTATAATCATTTGTACCAAGATTAATTATTATTGCGTCTGGTTCTCGTTCGTTCCGGTAATTGTTCCAAGGGAATTCCTCATAAATATCCGGCATAAGATAAGGTTGATATCCGCTTATAATGCCGATTCCGGACACTGCAACAACGCTGATGTCGGCATTAATTGCCTGCGCAGCAAGAAAAGCATACGTTTGTGTACCGTCCTGATATAAAGGTGCTCCGCCTGAAATACTGCTATCATAATTTTCATTGAGATTCCCGAATCCCGCTGTTAACGAATCTCCTATGAATTCAAGAGAGTATTCTTTGTCCTGCGGCGGATTTGTTAAATAACCGTTCAGACGTACAAATGTCACACAGGCGTTTCCGGCATCATACTCGCTTTGCCGGTACAACGAAACAGTATGATTGCCTGCTTCAAGATTCTGCGCGACCGTGATATTCTTATTACCGTTATTTAAGATTTCAAAGCGTTCTTCAGAGCGAATACCGTCGACATAAACCGTAAAATATATTCCACTTCCTTTCTCGTTTGAAATATCAGATGCAGACATACCGATAACGACATTGCCTTCGCAATATGCGTTTATTTCAAAAGAAACACCCGTATGCGTAAAAGAAAGCCCGTTTTCTCCCACAGACGTCCTGCCCTGTGTTTTATATAAAGTCTCATCTTCATTTATCCGGTAAGTTCTCTCCGGAATTTTTAAAAGTATTTTTTTAAGATAAACAATGTCTTTTGCGTCCCTGAAGCCATCGCCGTTCAAATCAAAAATCTCTTGGTCAGCTATTTCAACAAGCCCGGAAAAATATTTTTTTATGTGTATTAAATCCTTTATGTCCGATTTTGTGTCACGGTTAAGATCGCCTTCGGGGTATCTCAGTGTCACTGAAACTTCAGCCGTCACCGGTATATCGCATTTAAGAAAATGTTTCTCAAGTTCTATGAAAGATAATGTACCCGTAAACAGATATGTTCCCGGGGATTCATCTGTATATCCGTCCGGAGCTTTCCAATTAACGCTGATTTCCGCTTCGCTGTTTTCAGTATATACTGTTATTTTTTCAGGTAAAACAGCCGTATTTTCAGTGTCTGTTGTAATTTTGATTGTTTCAACTGAGATAACCTGTTCATAATTTTGTGAATCAGGATAGACAATTTCAAGATCTTTAAAAACAGTAGGCTTGTTGTTTTGCCCGTTTGTAAGCACAACAAAAGATATTCCCAAATTTACGATTTCGCTTGCGGATGTTTCAGGCGGTGACAATAATTGCATATAATCCGATAATTCGACGGTTATTTCTCCGATATTCGGATTATTATACTCGTCAAAAATTCCGAAATCCGACCCGTTGCAGTTGAATTTGATGTTCCACCGTTCCGCTGTATCCGGCACATTTATTTTCAATATCGGGTTACGTCTTAAATCGACTCGCACGGAATTGAGAGAAACTATATACCAGAAAATTCCGTTTGCTTCGTTCGCAGATATCTGCAAACTGTTATCGTCGGAATTGATTTTATAGCTTCCGGTTTCGCAGGTGCCTTCGTAAGGCCGTGTCTCGCCTGACAAAATATATTCCTCGCTTGTTGGAAAGCCTTGCATTTGCCAATAGTTTTCGGGTTTTCCCAAATCAACTCTGACATCGTTCAAATTAACAGTATTCTTTATCAGTTTAAGACTTTTGATAAGTACAGGCACGCCGGTACTCCCTACAAGGATACTGAAAGAAACATTGCCGAACGACATTGCTTCAAGCTGCTCCGCAGTAAATGCCGAATCAAGCGTTATTTCTATAAAACCGTTTTCCGATGTGAGAATCAGTTCTTTTTCTAAAGCAGTATCTTCTGAGTAAAGACTTTCCGAACTGCATTTCAAAGCGACCGTTGCGTTTTCCGGATTATCGATTTCGACCACAAGCCTTGTTGACGGATCTGAGATATCAAGCATACGCGGGCTTGTTGTTACTCCGACCCACTGATAATCCGCAGATACTGTCACACCGCTGTCTGAAAATACAGGATTGGCATATTGCGAAACAGATATATCCGAAAATTCATCCGAAACAGGATCGGTTAATGAAAAATCATATATTTTACTTTTAACAGCGTCGTTTTCGTCAGTACGCGGTCCGGTAACGGTTTTAACAATTTTTGCAGATTTGAAAGTAACCGAGCTTCCTGCCCATACCCCAAGTTCCAATGCCGCAAAACGGCTGCTGTCTGACGAAATATTTTTTTCAAATCTGAAGTATCCGTCAAGCTCTTTTTCAAAAAGCGTACCCTTTGTATCAGGCAAATTTTCATCAAACGAAGCTTTGGCAAAGAAATGCGCTTTTCCGCTTGTTTTAATTTCTATAATCAATTTAGTTGTGGGGTCAGTTAAATCAACATTATTTGCCACGCCGGTTGTAGTAAATGCCGGCCAATAATTTTTACCCGAAATATACGCGCCGTTCGCGTCAATTCTGAATTCGCAGTTTTCAGCACCGCCCATATACTCTTTTAAAGGATTTGAGGTTCCGTCGGTTACACTCCAGAAAGTGCCGGGCGATGTAAGATCCCATTCATAAATAATAACTTCCTTGCTTACCGTCCTTGTCAACCCTTCTGCGCTTAGCTGCCATGGAACCATCACAGAAAAAATCAAAACAGCGGCAAGTACATAAGCCAGCATTTTTTTACAGCCTTTCATCATTATACCTCCTGAAAAGATTTAACGGACAATGTCCGGAAACGCACTTTTTTCATAAAATAAATACGCTTAAAAATTATTTTCTAATATACCCGTTTACTCCATCAGGGGTATTTATGTCCAATTTGCCGTTTTTATAGACAAAGATAACCTTTCCACAAGCTGTCATAAGAGGAACTGTCATTTCTTTAATTTTACCGAAATTCGGTTTTACCGAGAATTTTTTGAATCCCGCTTCCTCACAGCGCAGTCCAAGATAGTTTTCATATATGACAATCAACGGAGCAAGCGGGCAATGCGACATTTCGCTATTTGAATCGGTTACAGCCGAAAAATCTTCCTGAAGCGTATTATTTTTCTGTACCGACATCATATTGAACCATCTGTTTTCAAGGTCGTCCGTTACTGTATCGGCTTCTCCGAAAATACCGAGCGCCCTGTAAACCCAAGGCATATTCGCCGGATAACTTTTTGATAAATACTCAGGGTATTCCTTAAGTATCTCATGCGCCTTTTCGCCTCTGTCAAATCCGAAAACAACCGCCGTAGATATCGTTCGATCGGAAAGAGAAGTATAACCGTCTTCACTCCTGAAAGGAAGATTATCCGTAAAAAGTCCGGAATCCGAATCGTAATATAATTTTTTAACTCTTTTCAGCAGTCCGGCAGCTTCATTTTCCATTTTTAAGGCAATTGCATCATCGCCGAAATAACGGCATACAGGTTCCAATGCTGTCTGCACCGTACCGATAAAATACAGATTAAAAACACATTTTTTGTCTCTTTGCTTTCTGTAAGTCAAGTGATCTATCCATACAGATGCCGTGCCAAGATTTTCAACCTTAATAAGTCCGTCATTGTCCCGAAGTGAAAGCATATAACAATAGAATTTTATAAAATCTTTGTATGATTTTCTGATGATATAGTCATTTCCTGTAAAAAGAAAATTCCTGTAACACTCTATTATAAACTGAAGCGAATGGTCAAGAATAGGCGGCCACAATGTGATACCTAACTGCGATTGTGAAATTCGCAGACAACGGTCATACGCAGGCCAGCAATCCATATAAAATCCTTCGTTTGTCATTCCGTCTCCGAAAGTCTCAAAAAAACGCTCAACAATAGGATCGTCTGCGCCGTAAAGATAGGAAAAAGCCGTTACCTGATGGCTGCCGTCGCCGGCATACTGCTGACGCTCCCTTCCCATTCCGTCACTGAATATCTCTATTGCGGAATTTTTAAGCGTATTGACCGAGGCATCAATTACTTTTTGCAGTTTTTCTCTGTCTGTTTTTGGAATAATCTTTTGCGCGATCGGATAGGTTTTTCTGATCATTCCTGCGTTTTTTAAAAAAATTTTCCCGGAAGCCCCGTGAATATGAAGCTGCAAATACATAAAGCTCTCAGTATCAAATCCGGTAAAATGATTATATCCTTCTTT
>CASEEB010000135.1 GCA_949286815.1 uncultured Eubacteriales bacterium
GGGAACCAGAAAGTTTGATCTGGGCAGAGAAGAAGTACAGAGCTTTTTGATTTCCAACGCGGTTTATTGGGCGGATAAATATCATGCCGACGGACTGAGGGTGGACGCGGTAGCGTCTATGCTTTACCTTGATTTTGACAAATCGGAAGGAGAGTGGATTCCCAACGTATACGGGGACAACAGGTGTCTTGAGGCGATAGCTTTTATAAAAAAGCTCAACTCTACAATGAAATCCCGGTATCCCGATGTTCTGATGATAGCAGAGGAGTCCAGCGCGTGGGCGCATGTTACCGGATTTGAAGACGACGGACTTGGATTTGACATGAAATGGAACATGGGGTGGATGAACGATACCTTGTTTTATATAGAGAAAGACCCTATATACAGAAAATATCACCATGACAAACTGACCTTTTCGCTTATGTACGCGTTCAATGAAAAATATGTGCTGCCAATATCGCACGATGAAGTGGTGCACGGTAAAAAGTCCTATCTTGACAAGATGCCTGGAGATTATTGGCAGAAGTTTGCCGGAGCGAGAGTTTTCGCCGCGTATATTATGACTCATCCGGGCAAAAAGCTTAATTTTATGGGAAACGAAATAGGGCAGTTCGCGGAATGGGATTATAAAAAGAGCGTAGAATGGTTTTTGCTCGACTATGATATGCACGCCAAATTCCAATATTATATATCGGAACTTAACAATCTGTACCTTAAATATCCGGAGCTCTGGCAGATTGACGATTCATGGAACGGATTTCAGTGGATAGACGCCGACGACAGGGACAGGAGCATAATATCATACCGCAGAATTTCGGCAAGCGGTAAGGAGCTTGTTGTTGTTCTCAATTTTACCCCGGTTCCGGTTGAGGATTACAGACTGATGCTCCCGTCGCCCGGAATATATGAAGAAATTTTCAATTCCGACGATGTCAGGTTCGGCGGAAGCGGCGTTGTTAACACGGGGGTAAAATTCAGGAGCGAAAATTTTTCTCACGGAGCTTTTTCGGAATCGATACGTATGAGGATTCCCCCTATGGGAGCTTCGTTTATACGCTGCTCAAGGCATATCAAACGAAAAAATAAAAAGGCAGATTCAATCGACAAGTCATAAATGTTATATAACAAGTGATTTATATAACCTAAGCTGAACCGCCTTCTTCAATGCGGAAAATAACAGGAAAAACAACTCGCGTATTTAGGATAGATACTCATTTGCCAAAAAATTGTACTATTTATTAAGGAGAAACTTTCCATGTTTAAGAAAAAAGAATGTGTAGCCATG
Source organism: uncultured Eubacteriales bacterium (assembly GCA_949286815.1). Lineage (GTDB taxonomy): Bacteria > Bacillota > Clostridia > Oscillospirales > CAG-272 > SVTX01. Next base: position 1,286 of record CASEEB010000135.1, read on the forward strand.
CTTCTTGCCGGCGGACAAGGCTCAAGGCTCTATGCTCTTACCAAAAAAACCGCTAAGCCCGCCGTGCCTTTCGGCGGTAAGTACCGCATTATTGATTTTACTTTGTCAAATTGTGTCAATTCGGGAATTGACACGGTGGGCGTCCTTACCCAATATCAGCCGCTTGTGCTGAATGAATATATCGGCAACGGTCAGCCCTGGGACCTTGACCGTGTGTACGGCGGCGTCAAAATACTTCCGCCGTATCAGGGACAGAAGTCCGCCGACTGGTATAAGGGTACCGCGAACGCGATATACCAGAATCTGGGTTTCATAGACCGGTATGACACCGACTATGTTCTGATACTTTCGGGGGATCACATTTACAAAATGGATTATTCCAAAATGCTTGAGTATCATAAGTCAAAGGGCGCGGACTGTACCATCGCCGTAATCGAGGTGCCGCTGAAAGAAGCGAGTCGGTTCGGAATAATGAGCACTGACGAGGACGGCTCCATATATAAATTTACCGAAAAGCCCAAAGAGCCGGACAGCACAAAGGCGTCTATGGGGATATATATTTTCGGCAGACAAAAGCTTCATGAATATCTTGAGGCGGACGAGGCGGACAAATCCTCGTCGAATGATTTCGGAAAGAATGTCATTCCGGCAATGCTTGCCGCCGGTGAGAAAATGTATGCGTATCCTTTTGAAGGATATTGGAAAGACGTGGGTACCATATCTTCATTGTGGGAAGCCAACATGGACCTGTTGGGCAGCGATCCGGTTTTGGATCTGAATGACGATGAGTGGAGAATTTATTCCCGACACACCGCCGAGGGACCTCAGTTCGTGGGTCCGAACGCCAAAATCGAAAACAGCTACATTACCGAAGGGTGTGAAATAAACGGAGAAGTAAAGAACTGTATAATCGGAGCCGGCGTTAAGGTAATGGAGGGCGCGTGCGTATTTGACAGTGTGCTCATGGGGGATTCGGTCATTGAAAAAGGCGCTACGGTAAGGCGGGCGATCATAGACACCGGCGTTACTGTGGGTATGGGCGCAACGGTAGGCGCTGTCCGCAAGGATTCAAGTAAAATAACGGTAATAGGCGAGGATGTCGCGATAAATAACGGTTCTGTCGTCGAAGACGGCGCCATGTTATCGGATAATTAACAGGAGGGCTTTCAGATGAATGCGGTCGGTTTGATTTTTACAAATATACATGACAACAACATACCTGATCTCACAAGGTACAGGACTATCGCGAGCGTTCCGTACGGAGGGCGTTACCGGCTTATAGATTTTATACTTTCAAGCATGGTTAATTCGGATATTACCAAAATAGGAATAATAACACATAATAATTATCAGTCTCTTCTCGACCATCTCGGAACCGGAAAGGACTGGGATCTGGCGCGAAGGGAAGGCGGCATAAAGATTCTGCCTCCGTACATCACTTCGTTTGAGAACGCGGCGTCGGCCAAGTTTTACGCGTCAAGGCTTGAGGCGCTGATGGGAGCCGTAAACTTTATAAGCAGATGCAACGAAGATTATATTATTATGTCGGACTGCGACCTTATATGCAACATCGACCTTCAGAGCGTGCTTGAATACCATATAGACAAAGGCGCGGATATCACATTTGTCACAAATACTCAGGACAGGGCAAGCGTGGCGGAAAAGGAAAAATACACCGTAATAGAGACCGATGACGACGGCAGAGTTCTTGATTTTACCGAACAGAGGACCCCGGACAATAAAGCGCAGATTTATACTAATATTATGGTAATGAAAAGAACTTACCTTCTTAACATTATTGAAAACTCGATTGCCCACGGATATAACAGCTTTTTGCACGATATTATCATGAAGACCGTAAAGGAAGCGGATTATCGGGTATACAATTACGACGGGTGGTACGCGCGTATAGGGTCAATGGAGGATTATTTTATGTGCTCAATGAAACTGCTTGACAACGAGACCCGAAAGAAATTATTTGAACAGAAAAACCATCCTATCCTGACAAAGGTGCGCAATTCGGTGCCTACAAGATATTGCGACGGGTCTTTTGTCACAAATTCCGTGGTCGCGGACGGGTGTGTCATCGAGGGAAGAGTAGAAAATTCGATTATCTTCAGAGGGGTTCATATCGGAAAAGGTGCGGTTGTGAAAAACTCGATACTTTTTCAGGACACATATGTGTGCGGAGATGTGAGTCTTAATTGTGTCATCACGGATAAAAA
>CASEEB010000136.1 GCA_949286815.1 uncultured Eubacteriales bacterium
AATATATGGTATAATGTATACGGTTGTGTTTGTATACAGCGTAAAGAATTCAAAAGAATAATATTTATTGGTTGTATGCCGCAGTTTTGCGGGGCAAAACTGTGTGGGTTATATTTTTGGTATAATTATTTAAGAGTGTAAATTTATAAAGTTTTTACCATTATATTTATGGGAGGTTTCATAATGAATACAATCGAGCTTATTATGGGCATCATTCTGCTTGTGCTCGCGGTTATTCTGACTGTAATCGTTTTGCTGCAGTCGGGAAAAGACAAGCGTTTGTCCGGAACTATAGCGGGAGCGGCTGAAACATTCTTCGGAAAATCAAAAGCAGCCGGAAGCGATAAAAAGCTTACTATAGTCACGGCTGTACTTTCCGCCGTTTTTGGTCTTTTTGTGCTTGTAATGTACTGCGTTGTCGGCAATCTGGTTTAAAGCGTTGCCGAAACAGTAAAAATAAAGCCGTCGCGAATATCTCTCGGGCTTACTTGCTTTTGAGTGATTTTGCGGCGGCAAAAATTTTTATGCCGAAAAACTATCCGGATTACCGTTTATTTAAAATATCGGTAAGTCGCACAAGAAAAATTTTTATATTTCGTTAGCCTCCTGCTTTTTCTGCATTCTTTTCCAATTGACAAACCCGTAAATATCGTTTATGAAAAAAATGACGAAGCATATTACCACGGAAAGATAAGATGTGTTTTCCAAAGCGGCAAGCACCCAGAGTATTATCAGGATTATGTCATTGGCGGCATAAGCCAAAGCATAATAGGCGCTTCTTCTGAATGTCAGGTAAACCGCAAGAAAGCTGGTGGTCACGGAAACCGTACTCGGCAGCAGATTGGCGGTATTGAAATATTTGAGAATAAAGTAGAAGAGCAGGGTGACCGCGGCGGTCAGAAACGCAGTCAGCACAAGCTCGGCGGGGCGGAGCCTGTTTATCCTGACCTCGGATTTGTCGCCGTTGTAAGGATTGCGGATCCAGGATATCATTGAAAACAACGCCATGGGAGCGGTCATTCCGAGATATGTAGCCATTTCTCCGTAATAGTCAAACGAATAGGATATAATACCGTATAATATACTGAAAATTATCATGAGAAGCTGTCCTACGGGATTGCCTTTTGCGCAGAATATCAGAGATGTGACCCCGATAAGCGACGCCATGGACGTAAGATAATTGTTTCTGTCAAACAGCAAGAACGAAACTATAATCAATATTGCCGACATACTCCATAAAAGTATTTCGCCCTTTGTAAAATAATTTTTTAAGCTTTTTGTGTTTTTCAAACTGATTTGTTCTCCTTTCTATGCAAACAGACCATAAAAAAACATCCGCAAACACATCTGCAAAGACCTGACGATGTGTAAACGAATGCAAAGCATTTCCTACCCGGTGGCAGTTTGACATATTGACATTTTGTTTTTTTTATGACATTTTGTTTTTTTATTATACAGCTTTTTTTCGGGTTTGTCAATTTTTGAAGAGTAAAATTTCTGTTAATTCAGACTGATTTGAAATGAGATTTGAAGTTAAAAACAGATTTGAAAATTTATTTTGAGGACAAGTTTCATTCTTGACAAACCTATAAAAGTGTGATACAATGTATACAACGTAAAAAAATCAGTCTGATATTATTTTAGTCGCTGTATTTGCATACAGCGGAAAGAGATTAAAGATTAAAAGAATAATATTTTCCGGCTGTATGCCGCAGTTTTGCAAACACGAAACTGCTTTGGGTTTTGTATACAGCGTAAAGTAATCGTTTAAAAACCAATGGTTTTGAAAGGCGCGTATAAAATGATTAAAAACAAAAACAGAAGTATCGACAATTCGGTTTTTCGTGCTGCAACACTGCTTGCGATTTCAATCTCAGCCCTGCTGATCATCATGGCGGTGTTTTTTATTATTGCCAAGGTGTCATCTCCTTCTCAGCCCGAGAACGAAGACCCGTCTATCCCGGCGGGGAATTTCGGCGAGGATGCGGAATATCCTTTTAGGCAGAATATAGGAAGTGTTTTGCCGGAGTACAGATCCGACGCTACCGTCATAGGGGCGGGCAGTATAAAATCCGAAAATATTGTTTTGGTGGATGTCACCGAGGGAGAAATAATCGCTTCAAGACTTTCGGGACAGAACAACATTATATATCCTGCATCCATGACAAAGATGATGACGCTGATAGTCGTTTATGAAAATCTTGAAAGCGCCGACGACCTTAATGACGAGCTTACGGTTACCGAGGCGGTGCATAAGCAGATGACTGACGCCGAAGCGTCGGGAGCAGGTCTTGAGGTGGGCGAAACCCTTACGGTAAAAGACCTGATATATGCGATGATGTTAAATTCCGACGGTATTGCCTCGGTAACTCTTGCCGAATATATTGCCGGAAGCGAAAGAGAGTTTGTTGCCTTGATGAATCAAAAGGCGGAAGAGATGGGACTTTTGAATACCAATTTTATGAACTGCACCGGTTTGCACAATGACCTCCATTATTCGACCTGTCAGGATATGGCGGCAATTATAATATATGCGATGAAAAATACTTTCTGCGCCGAAGTAATGAAAACACAGTCATATCAGACGCAGACAAACGTATACAGCACCCGCACATTCTATAATTCTCTGCTTGTGACTAATATGGACGAGGCGAAAGCGGCGGGAATGGTCACTGTTCCCGATAACTGCACTGTGGTTGCGGGCAAAACCGGATATACGGAGGAAAGTCTGCATTGTCTTGCCACATACGCGGTCGGAAGCGACGGAAAAAGTTATGTCGTGATTTCCGCCAAAGCAAACAGCAAATTGGATTGTATCAGTGATTATATGTATGTTTACAATACATATGTACAGGGAGACTGAACCGAGCGAAGATATTTTTCTTTTGGCTGTCTGTCGCGTATATAAATGAAAAACATTGTCGCGCTGAAATAGCCGACAAAGCCGATTTTAATTGTTCATAAAAATAAAGCGCCGCGCGGCGCTTTATTTTTGCGTTGTTTGAATGATAAATTAACTGAATGTGTATTTCATTCCCCAGCTTGCCGCGTAAGCTTCTATGTAAGATCCCTTTGTGCAGATTATTGTGACTGTGTTCTGGCATCCGTCGAACGCTCCGTAGCCTACGCTTGTAACAGAGGTGGGGATCGATATTGATTTCAGAGAGTAACAACCCGCAAACGCGAACCAATCAAGCTCGGAGATGCCTTGACTTAATGTTATTTCTTCTACAGAGGATGAAGAAAACGCATTTTCGCCGATTTTCGCGACTTTGTATCCGGCAATTTCGGACGGAACCGTAACATTGCTCTTTTTGCCTGTGTAGCCGGTGATAACCGCGTTGCCGTTTTCAACCTTATAAGTGAATACACGTTCCGGGTCTTCCTTATCATCCGCTATGTTGTCAATGTCTGTGTTTCCGCCCGGGTTGTTTGTATTGTCTGAGTTGTCATCGTCCGACGAACCGGAAAGACTTTGAGAGAGCTTTTCGATTTCGGCTTCAAGTTTTTCTATTTGAAGCTGGTATTCTCGGGTGTCAACATAATTTTGCTCTTTCAACGCCAGTATTTCATCTTCCAGAGAATTTATTGTGTCACGGTAATAGTCAAGCTTTGTTTCGTTTGTGTCGCCTGTGATATCTGATGTGGAATTTTGCTCATTGTCGGGAATGATTTGATTCTTGTCATTGTCGTTTGATTTGCCGCAACCCAGAATGACAGTGCCGATAATAAAAGATGTCATAATAAACGCCGTGGCTTTGATTTTTGTTTTGTTCATGTTCTTATACCTTACCTTTCTTATTTATTTCCGAGTGACTTTTGTCCTCAGCTAAATGATATCACAAGTCAATCGATAAAAAGATAGAAGCGTGTCGCCGGTTAATTTTTATCTGTCGCAACTTTCGATAGATATAAACGGCAGTTGAGTTAATTGTATAATATTATATTTGAAAAATAAAAGAAATAGTACAAAGACGCGGATTTACGGGCGAAAGTTGATTTTATAAGTTGTTTTTTGAAGTTATATTCAGACCGGAAACTTTAAAGTCAGGTTCTATCCGGAGCGTGGACAATATGCCTATAATAATGTAGAAATTTTTATGTTTTTTACCGTTTTCCATATGTTTATCCCAAAAAGAAATTTTTTTGAAAAATTTGAAAAAAGGTATTGACATTTAGATTTTTTTGTAGTATAATATTAAAGCTGTCACAAAAGCAGAGTGTGCAGTTGCCTTACGGGCCATTAGCTCAGTTGGTTAGAGCTACCGGCTCATAACCGGTCGGTCTGGGGTTCGAGTCCCTGATGGCCCACCAGCAGGTTTTCCTGCATAAAATTGCCGTATGGCAGTTAAATTTTACGTTCGCTTAAGTATACTGAACGGAAAAATTTCATCGAACCTTAACAATTGAACAGCAAAGAAGAAAGTACAAAGCAAGAAAAGCAAGTGCGAACGAATCTTGTCAAGAGAAAGAGAAAGCTCTTTAAAAGTAATTAAGAGAAGCTAAGACAGCTCGAGAGATCAGGTCATGCGATTGGCATGATATGATATAAAGAAACACTCGAGAGTTTGATCCTGGCTCAGGATGAACGCTGGCGGCGTGCATAACACATTCAAGTCGAACGGAAGTAGCAATACTTCAGTGGCGGACGGGTGAGTAACGCGTGAGCAACCTGCCCT
>CASEEB010000137.1 GCA_949286815.1 uncultured Eubacteriales bacterium
TTGTCATCCCACTGTTCTGTCAGTATCTGTGAGCCGTTCAAGGGCTGGTTTTTATTTAATTTAAAGCTATTTTCATAATTATCAATTAAACCAGAAATTAATAAAAAACTTTTATTTTGTAGAAAATATCCATTTTTATTATAGAAATTAATTTAACTTTTGTCAATACTTAAAATAACTTTTTTTAAGTTTTTTTCAAAAATTTTCCCAATAACACAATAATTCTTTATCAGTAAATCCCAAAGTCAAGGCGGAAAAACATATCCTCCTTCAAAAAAAGACCAGAGTCATAACGGCTCCGGTCCATAAAAAGCAAAAGTTCTATAATAAATTTTAGGGGAAAGAACATTAAAGATATAAACCAAAAAGAATGATGCGGTTTTTGTCAAGGCGACTACATTATACTATATCTTTTTGTGAACTTCAATTCTTTTTGGTTTACCTTAAATTAAACAAAGTTTTTCTTAAAACGACTTAAAGACCTATAAACACAATACCATAAAATTATTTGCGGTTATGGTCATATGAGCTTGGTTTCCCTGCCGCAAACAGGCAAATTGTCAACGCCCCCACAAGTCCTCCGACCAGCAGTCCGACAATAAAAATCAGCATTTGTTGTACCTCTTTAAAAATTTTTCACCATAGATTTGCCCCGCGCAAAATTTTTTCAAAATCTGTCGGGTCCGCTATGCTCCGGCTTTTCGGAAAAATACAGCAAGTAAATTTTTCGCGAAAACTTTAACACTGTATATTTTTACACTGTATACTACAGATAGTATTTGCCGTATTTTGATTTTTATTCATTATCCGTGTGTTTGTCATGGCGCCTTCTGTACGCGGCAGCCTTGCCTAAATTTCCGCACTGCTCAAGCAGTCCGATATGGCAAAGAGTTTTTACAATGGAGTAAGCGTCCATCCCGTAAATTTTTGCCATCTGAGAATATGTCTTTACGGTGAATAATTCCGGCAAAGTTTCGGGAACAAATATATTATAGTCAATTGCCGATTTGAAAATGTAAGCGCGGTCAAGCGAATTTGGAATAAGCTCATATTTTTTCGACCGTATTTTTTTTGATTTTTCTCCCGATATTTTTTTCCTGTACTGGTCCGCTTCAATCATAAGAATCAAAAGCGAAAACCGCGGATTATTTATAAAATCCCGAAAAAAATAAAGCTGCGGCGCAATATCCTCAAGCCGTCCGTGACGGGGAGATTTACGCCGCGGGCCGATGCTTCCGTTTTTCGCGTCAATATAGCTTACCCACAGAGATTCGGCAATCGGACGAATAACGACAACATTGTAAACGGTATTTTCAAGTATCCACGATATTTTTTCCCTCAGCGGGGAAAAACTGCCGGTCTGTATTTCATAAACGGTATTTTCCGCAAGCACATCCGCGATAAATTTCCGATTCGCGTGACCGTTTTCCGCAGCGCCCGTATAACCGTATGAGTTATAAAGCTTTACTTCGTGCTTCGCTTTGTCCGGGCAGATAAAACGCTTGATAGCCGCGTGCATCTGCTTTTCTCCGAGAGTTCCTATGCCTTCAGGGTGTTCGGTCTCAATTACCGAGCACGCCTCGGTCATTACATCAATCACAATCTGTCTGAAACGGGCGGTATCCCCGAAAGAAAAAGTATAACCTTCGGATTTGATTTCTGGCATCCCTGTCACCTTTCAGTTAAAAAAATAAAAAATGCGTTAAACAGAATTAATTACCTTGAAATTTAATTATATCACAAAAATTCAATTTGTCAACAGACAAATCATTAATTGTTATTAATCAAAAGCCCATGTGTGTAACAAAATAATAATGCATTCAAAAAAGGATGCAATCTTCGTCAAAGGAAATATGCCCATGTATAATAAAAAAACAAAAGATTTTCGTGTCCGCGCGCTTTCTCTTTTTCTCTGCGCGGTAATGACGATAAGTATGCTCCTCTCGGTGTTCGCTTTTTCGGCATCGGCGGCGGGCAATAAATATGAAGGATTAAAACTCATACCGGGAGGAATTCCTTTCGGTGTTAAATTCAATACGGCCGGAGTCATGGTTGTGGGATTTTGCGATGTCGACGCGTCTCAAGGGTCAAGCAATCCGGCATATGCGTCAGGTATCAGGATAAAGGATATAATAACAAAGGTCAACGGCAAAGAACTGACCGACGCAAATGAACTGACAAGTATAATTGAAAACTGTGACGGTAAGAATGTTACTCTCACATACAAAAGAAACGGAATAGAAAAAACAGTTACAATAAAACCGGCATATTCAGTGTCCGAGTCAAGGTATAAAACGGGCGTTTGGGTGCGTGACAGCGGGGCAGGCATCGGTACTGTGACCTTTATAAATCCCAAAAATAACGCTTTTGCCGGACTCGGGCACGGAATTTGCGACGGCGAGACAGGTGAGCTTATTCCGATGCAAAGAGGAGTTGTGACCGATGTCACGGTTAACGGGATAAAGAAAGGCGTCGCCGGAACCCCCGGAGAAATCAAAGGATATTTCGGTGTGGCAAAGAAAGGTACTCTCTTTGAAAATACCAACTGCGGAGTTTACGGTATGTTTTCCGAAAAACCCTCGGGAGTGGGCGAGGCAATTTTTGTCGGAATGCGCAATGAAGTTAAAAACGGTGAAGCTTATATCATCTGTACTCTTGACAGCGGAGCGGCATGTAAGTATAAAATTGAAATTTCCGGCATAAATTATGATTCAAAAACCTCAAAATGCTTTACAGTCTCAATCAAAGACCCCGCGCTTATAGAGAAGACGGGCGGCATCGTTCAGGGTATGAGCGGAAGTCCAATTATACAGAACGGAAAACTGATAGGAGCCGTAACTCACGTGCTTATCAACGACCCGGCTACGGGATACGGCATATTTATTGAAAATATGCTTGACAATATGCCCGACCTGTTGAAATAAAATTTATACAGTTTATCTGTAAATCCAACGCAAAGAGCTGACCCAATTATCCGGGTCAGCCCTAAAATGGATGTATAGAGGGTGATTTTTTATATTTTGCGGCGCAAAATTGAAACAATTTCAAAACCGGACGTAGCCGCTTTTGCGCGGATTTTAAATTACGTCTCAACGTATATTAATATTATTTTTTATTAACATTACGCCGGAAAGAGAATACCTACCGGCTTTTTTTCCTCTTTTTCCTGAGCAAGACAAATACAACAATTCCTCCGGTCAGTAAAACCGCGAGTATAGCGCAGACTACTACGATTTCAATTGTTACATAAATGTTCACGGGCTTTGAAGGATTTTCGGATGAACAAAGAGTAAACTCAAGCTCTCCGTCGGGCAGACCGTTCAGAGTCAATCGGTAACCGTTTTCGGATTTGGCAAAGCTGTCTGTATTGCTTTCGGTTATAAAATACGGTGTGTTGATTACTATCTCAAGCTCCCCGAAGTTTGCCCATGTTTTCGCGGGGGAGAGCAGATATTGATAGCTGTATATGGGAGGGTCGTAGTCTCTGTTGATGGACGGATATAGTGGGGCGGTCACACTGTTTGTAATTTTTTCCTTTGGCGCAAGAGCAATATCATATTGATACCAACGCATAAGACGGGCGGAGATGTCAAAATTTTCGTCCGAGCAGGACAAAAGTCCGTAAGAGTTTTTTTCGCTTTGCTTCAGATCTTCAACCATTGCGTTGTACCAATCGATTTCGGAGATCCCAAGCGAAGAATTATAAGACTGCAAAGCAAAAGTTTTAAAGTCAATTGTTTCCGCGCTTACGAAGGAAATATTCCCGCTTATCTCCCGCTCGCAGCCTCCGTTTTCATAGAGCTTCCAGCCGATATCATGTGACGGCGCTTCTCCGAAGAAATATACATTGACTTCATGTTTGTTTTCCGCCCACAAATTGAGCTGAATGTAGCTGTCGGAGGCGCTCATCCCGCTTTGATTTCGCAGCAAAATTTTGGTTTTTGAGCTGTCGCCGCTCCAGCAAAACGCCGCGGTGGCGGCGGGGTATTCATCTGATATCCCGCTTATTTTGTAGGTGTATTTTGTGACGGTCAGGTCCGGGGTGAAAAAGGGGTCATCGACGTAAGTGTCGTGTATCCGCGGCAAGTCGTGTTCAAGCGAAAAGGAACCGGAAGTCCATGTATGACGGATTTGCGGTTGTATTTCCTTTTCGTTTACGGTAATTTGATATTTTACCGTATCCGCGCCGTATATATAGCCACCGTTTTCGCTGTCGTAAATGTTCATGTAATCGGGAGCGGTGCCGAACGGAAAAAGCAAAGTTGCCGATACTGACAAGTCTGAGGGATTGTAAAAGGTGTAGTCAGCGGTTACCTTTCCGGAATAAGAAAGGAAGCTTTCCGTGTCACTGTAATATGTCTGCGGAAATTCGTTGATTTCAAAGGTCAATTGCTCCTTTTCAACCACTATGGGGCAATTCCGGTCGGTAACTATGGTTCCGGTAGAAGTGACGCCATGCCACCTTGTCTGCGCGGAATTGGCTCCGGACGGTATGCTTCCGAACAGTAACAGGACGCTAAACAACAGGGTAAATATACCTGATTTCTTTGAGTTCATCTCCTTGCCTCCTTTATTGACAGCCTAATGGCTGTGGGGATAGTCTGGAAAACATTATAGTATT
>CASEEB010000138.1 GCA_949286815.1 uncultured Eubacteriales bacterium
ACTGAAGCCGAGTTGTCCTACCTTTTCAAAATTGCCGTAATCATGCATGGAAACCGTCACGTCACTATCCGAAAGTTTTTCCTTAAATCCCAACGCGCTTGAATTATCCGCGAAATAAGCCTTGAATGTGACCTGACCTGCGGTTATATAAAATACATTTTCTTCAATCATGTCCTCTCCCGTTTCGGACTCTTTGACGTCTGTCTCCTTTTCCGTATAAGTTTCCTTAAATATAACTTTATCATCAGACACGGACTCGTCTTTTTCAGTGTCGCTCATATTTTCGCATGACCCCAAAAATATCAGGCAGACAACCGAAATCAAAGCCAATATAACTGCTTTCAGATTATTCATAAAAAACAACCTCAGATTTTCGTATTAAACGCTTCCCTCACGGCGAAGCCCATAATTACGCCGGGATATTGCCGCACTATTTTGCGCGTTTTAAGTTTAAATATGTATCTTTAAATCTAAGCTCTGTCTCCCATATGTTTTCCCGAGCAGACAACAATTTCACCCTTATATCTGTCGTCGTCACGTATTATCTCTCCTACAGCCGGAGCGTAAATTTTGCCGGACAACGGATTTTTTATGCTGATCACCGGAGTGCTTACAGTAGCCTCAACCTCGGATTTTTCAAAACACAAGTCGGCGTCTGTCATCTCGCAGTTCACAAGTCTGAGATTTTTACAGTAACAAAGCGGCTGCGTTCCGATTATTTTACAGTTTTCAAGTGTCAGATTATTAGAATACCATCCAAGATACTCTCCCTTGACAACGCTGTTCCTGACCGTGACATTTTCCGCGTGCCAGAAAGCATCCTTTGTATCAAAATTGCAATTTTCAAAAACCGCGTTTTTAATATACTGAAAAGAGTACTTTCCGACAAAATTCACATCTGTGAATTCAAGATTTTCCGAGCGCATCATGAAATACTCGCTCTCGGCGTTTGTCCTCTCCATATCAATGTTTCTGACCGACCAGCCGAATTCGGGAGATATGATATCGCAGTCATATATCTCAACGTCCGAACACTCTCTCAGCGCCTTTATACCGTGCATCCGAACATTCTCAATCTCAATGTTGTCAGAGTACCAGAGCGCCGCACGACAGGATTCAGTCATTTCGGAATTTTTTATTTTAAGACCGTGCACATGCCACAGCGGATATCTCAGATTAAAATAACAATTCTCAACGGTAATATCCGAACATTCCTTTAAAGCGCTTTCCCCGTCAGCGGGGCCGTCAAAAGCGCAGTGTCTGACCGTAAGCCCGCGACTTTCGTACAACGCCCGTTCTTCGTCAAAAGTTTTGTTTTCTATTGTATTCATATATTAACATGCAGCGGTTTAATTTACCGCGTATTTCCTTTCTTGATGAAGTTTGATTTTTATTACATATAATTTTTTTCTATCTGAAACACCAGATAGTCCAGACAGTCTATCGACCTTTGGCTCTCATGATATCTCTCAAGCAAATCCACTCTGTGTTCCTCAAGCAATCTGAGTGCCTGTTTTACCCTGCCGTTATCCAATTCATCGGTAAACTTGCGTATCAATTCTTCCTCGCAGTCCGCGTCCTTCAGATTCTGTACAATCCTTTCTCTGTCACAGTTTTTTATCATATATCTTTTCTCCGAAAACACAAATCTTTATAGTTAAATGTGCTTATCACCGTTTTTATTATACAACAAATCGGATAAAATAGCAAATACCTATTTTCAATAATTTATAATGCTTGACAGGCATTAATAAGTGTGATATAATGTATACAGCGTGAAGTAATCAATAAAATATTCTTCAACTTGCTGTATTTGCATACAACTTAAAGAATTCAAAAAAGTAATATTTACTGGTTGTATGCCGCAGTTTTGCATGACGCAAAACTGTCCGGGTTGTATCGCAAAAATGATACAGCGTGAAGAAATCGGACAAATATTATTTTACTTGCTGTATTTGCATACAACTTAAAGAATTCAAAAAAGTAATATTTACTGGTTGTATGCCGCAGTTTTTCCGGCGAAAAACCGTCCGGTTTTTTTATAGTATAATGTATAAAGAATGTAGAAAGGAGTCTTGAAATGGAGCTTCGTGTTCTCGAGTATTTTCTCGCGGTTGCCAGAGAGCAGAACATAACCAAAGCCGCTGAACAATTACACCTTACACAGCCAACCTTGTCACGGCAGTTGATTGAGCTTGAAGAGGAATTCGGAAAAAAGTTGCTGATTCGCGGTAAAAGAAAAGTCACTCTTACAGAGGACGGATTATTCTTAAGAAAAAGAGCCGAGGAAATCGTAAGCCTCGCAAAACGGACCGAATCCGAAATGAAAAACTCAGACAGCCTGATATCCGGAGACATTTACATAGGAACAGGTGAGTCAATCGCCATTCGAAATCTTATTTCGGTCGCGCATAAATTACAGACAGAAAATCCCGGTATTCACTTTCACATTACGAGCGGGGATTCTGTAGATCTTGCGGAAAGACTTGAAAAAGGACTGTTTGATTTTTGCGTTTTATTCGGGGACATCGACCAGTCAAAATACGAATATCTGCGTCTGCCGTATGTCGACCGTTGGGGCGTACTTATGAGAAGTGACTCTCCGCTTGCGACCAATGACGTAGTGGAAACAAAGGACTTGTGGGACTTGCCCTTGATTCTCTCCAGGCATTCGTTACAATCAGTCAATTTTTTCAGATGGCTTGGCAAAGACGCGGCTGAGCTGAATATCGTAAATACATACAATCTGGTATATAACAGCACATTCATGGCGGAAGAGGGCATGGGATATGTGCTGACTCTGGATGACCTTGTCAACACAAACGGCACAATGCTGTCTTTCAGACCGATTGTGCCGGAAAATACGATAGATTTATATATAGTATGGAAAAAATATCAGTCACAGTCAAAAGCCGCGGAAAAGTTCATCGAGGCAATGGAAAACCATATTGAGAATTGTAAAATATCAAAGTAATTCTGTTTTGGCAAAAATCAGGCAGAATAAAAAACAACTCACATAAAGGCACAAACCTAATGTGAGTTGTGGATATTTCTAATAATTATTATAAAATAATAAAATGGGGTTTTTAACCTATTACAAATTTATTCAGCAATTCGATAACATTTTTAAAGTATTCACGGCTTATACTGTAATAAACCGATTTTCCCTCACTCCTCGAATTGACAAGTCCTATTTTTACCAATGTAGTTATGTGGTGATAGGCGGTTGACCCGGAAAAGCTGAATGCCTTTTCCAAATCCTTGCAAGTAATTTCTCCCTGCTCAAGTATAAACTGAAGAATTTTTATGCGGCTCGGCTCGCTTACGGCATTTCCGAATTTTTCAAGTGATATATCTTTCTTTGAATTCACTTCATCAATAGCGTAATTATATTGGGTTCCGAGAAAGAAAATATCATAATCATCGAAATAATAGACTTTAACCAAATGATTATTCAATAAGCAATAAGAAAAATATGCCACTCTGTTTGTGCCGTAAAAATGACTTCTTCCCATTCTGCCGACAAAGCAATCTACAATCTTGTCATAATTCAATTTATTATGAGCATCAAGGATAACCTGCATATTTTCATTGTAATAATCCGCCAACATCACTTCTTT
>CASEEB010000139.1 GCA_949286815.1 uncultured Eubacteriales bacterium
GCTTAAGTGAAAAGTTTGTGAATTTTTTTGTTAGATACTTGTAAAATGTGAAAATTTCTGCTATAATTAAACTTAATCTTCGTACTGTTTTTATGCGAAGTAAACGCAGAAAGGATTTTCAGGGATGAAAAAAACTATAATCGTGGCTTTAAGCCTTGTGCTTTGCATTGTTATGCTCTGTACGGTTGCTACGGCTCTGAGCGGTTCGAGCCTGGTTAATTTATCGGAAGATTCCGGAAATGAAAACCTTGATCTGGACAACGATGCCGGTACGCTTAAGGTGACAACGAGTGAGGATGGCTCACAGGTTACAATTTCGTATGATGTGAACGGCGAGACTCAGACATACACCGTTCCGAACAATGTCAACTATACAAGCGGAGGGTTTGCCGCTACCGACGACCTTGACAGAGCTCTGCCCAATTCGCTGACGACCGGGCTTTACGGCTCGAACGGCGAGCATTATGTCGGTATATTTTATTTTCTTTGGCAGGGCGAGCACGGCGACAGCGGAGTATACGACCTGCAGAAGATAATGGATACCTTTGGCGACGACGCGAAGGATGCTACAGCCAAGGACGAGGACGGAAACAGTCTGTACGGACCTGTCGGGGCTATGCACTGGTTTGCCGAGCCTCTTTACGGCTATTATTATGCTAAAGACGAATGGGTAACTCAAAAGCACATGGAGCTTTTGTCCAATGCCAATGTTGACTTTTTGTATTTTGACGTGACAAACGGTTATACCTATCTCAATAACGCGCTTAAGGTTATGGAAATATGCCATAATCTCAACGAGCAGGGGTATGACGCTCCCCAGGTTGTTTTCTATACGAACTCGGGTTCTGCGAATGTAATGAGGGAATTGTACAGAGAAATATACGGTAAGAATCTGTACCCGGATACATGGTTTATGATTGACGGTAAGCCTACGATAGTAGGTGAAACCGGCGTTACCTACACAGGTACCGACGAGGAAGGCAACGATATAGAGGTCGATCTTGACGAATTCTTTACTATTAAAGCCAATCAGTGGCCAAATGACCCTAATTTCAAAGTGAATGGTTGGCCTTGGATGGATTTTGAATGGCCGCAGAGAATTTTCAAAGACGATAAAGGTAATAACAGCGCGATAAGCGTTTCTATTGCTCAGCATAACGGTACCGTAACTTTCAGTGATTCTTCGCTTTACGGTTCGTACTTAAACCGTGGTCGCAGCTTCAATGCCAAAATTGCAAATAACAGAACAATGCGTCAGTACAGAACCGCGTTTGACAAGGACAATTCGCTGACGAATCAGGGACTGAATTTCCAGGCTCAGTGGGACAGAGCTATAGAGGCGGACGTTCCCTACATACTTGTTACGGGTTGGAACGAGTGGGTCGCGCAGCGCCAGAACGGAGCGGCACTCAGAGATGATGAGAAATTTGTATATTTTGTCGATACCGCTTCAATGGAATTCTCACGTGACGCGGAGATGATGAGAGGCGGATACTTTGACAACTATTATATGCAGCTCATCTCCAATGTTCAGAGGCTTAAAGGCTCCGCGCCTGTGATCGTACAGGATTCCAGACGTCCGATTGACGTCAGCGGAGAATTTACACAGTGGGATGATGTGCTTATTACGTATACCGACGTTGAGGGCGACAACGCGGACCGTAACGCTCCTTGCTTCGGAAACGGCACATATACCGATTCTACCGGAAGAAACGATATAGTAAGCGCAAAGGTAACAAGCGATTCTGAGAACATTTATTTCTATGTAAGCACCGCGGCTGATATTGTACCCGGTGACGGAAATTCTTCATGGATGCAGCTGTTTGTGAATACGGACAACGACGCAAACAACGGTTGGTACGGATATGACTATATTATTAATTACAGCACAAAAGACGATACGACAACAACTGTTGCAAAATGCAATACCTCTGACGGAACATATGGATTTGAGGTAGTTGGGGAAGTTTCTTATAAGGTGGAAGGAAACCAGATGATGGTTGCGGTTCCGCTTGAAACGCTTGGTATCACGGGATACAGAGAAATATATGTAGAGTTTAAGTGGGCTGACGCCGATGAAAATACTGTCTTCAACACTATGGAATCTTTCTATGAGTTCGGCGACGCGGCTCCTCTCGGAAGACTCAATTGGATTTATCAGAATTATATTCCCGGTGTTTCCGAGATAGTTTATCCTGAGGATGAAACCACGGCTCCCGAAACTGAGACACCTACCGAAGAACCTACCGAAGAACCTACCGAAGCTGAAACTTCGACTGAAGCTCCCGAAGAGAGCGGTTGTAAGTCGGTAGCCGGAGGCGCGGCGATAATTCTGGTTTCCGCTCTTGGTTGTGTTATCTGCACTGTTGCAGCAAAGAAGAAAAAAGACAGAATTTAATTTGAATATGGAGTTGCTTTCAAATGATTCTTTGGAGGCAGCGCGTAACGTAATATAATAAAAGTCCAAGGTCTTTCTCGTCATTCGGTTGATTGACCTTGGATTTTTTGCGCGACTTTTCAGGCGGTTCTATGAATTTTTATTCTCATTATTAAAAAGCAGAGCTGTTGACGAAATATGTCATGTTATTTTTTAGTTTTTTATTTACTGTAATGCCTTTAATTTGCTATAACCGCTGGTACTGTGCGATTGTAGTGTGGTACGATTTCAATCTTATAAACCGCAAATAATTTCAGGTAAAAAGTATATATGTTGCCGGATAATAAATTAATAAAAAAGGAAGCGTATTGCTTCCTTTTAAATCCATATTACATCAAGTAGTAAGGCATATCGTCTCCGATACTTACTTTTTCATATTTTTCGTCTTCTTTATGCCCGATGACCTTTTCTACTGTTTCGGGGGCAATGTTCGACAATACGTTTGATTTTACGTTGACATTTTGCGGCACGTCTGTTGCGGTTTCAGCAGCCTTTTCTGCCGTTGTTGTAACCGCTGTTGCCTTTGCGGAACTTTTTGCGGCGCCATCGGCAGACGTTGTTTTTTTAGCTGATGACTTTGACGCGGCGCTGCCTGCATTTGACTTTCTTGAGGATGATTTTTTTGACGATGACGCGGTGCTTTCGGATTTCACCGCGGATTTTTTCTGCGAATCCGGGTTTGCAGCCTCGACTGCGGAAGACGATACAGTTTCCGTGTCCGGCTTAGCCACTCTTTTTTCGATACTGTCTTTACCTATCGGCATATTTTATTACCTCCTGTGCCAATTCCATATATTCCAAAGCCGCACGGCTGTTTTTTCTGTAAGCCATTACGGGCTTGCTTACATCCTGAGACCATTCTACCGTGCTGTCTATTCTGATTATTGACTTAAAAAGTATGATGTTATCAAGTCCGGACAATGTTTCGACTGTCTGTTTGAAATAATTTTTTCTTTCACTTGCTTTGGTTATAGCGATTCCGAGTATTTCAAGTGACGGGGAGATAAGTTTTACCTGTTCATAAAATTCAAACATATTAGCAAGTCCGAACAGTCCCCAAGGTGAGGCCTCGACCGGTATGATCAAATAATCGGATGCGCACATAATATTCATTACCCAACATCCGAGCGTCGGCGGAGCGTCTATCAATATATAATCATAATTTCCGGATTCTTTTACTTTCTGTAAACCTCGCCTTAAGATATATTCACGCTGCCATTTGGTAAAGAGTTGAAACTCAATACTGCTCATAAGGGTGGAAGAGGGAATTATATCAAGATTATCATATCCGGTGTGAATTATATAGTCATCTAAATCTTTCTGATCAATGACCGCCGAGTACAGATTTTTGTCGCTCTTTGCAAATTCAAGAGATTTTTCGTCGTCAAAGAAAGACAGGGTTAAATTCATCTGCATGTCACCGTCAATGAGCAGGACTTTTTTTCCCAGAATACTCATGGCATATCCGACATTAGCGCAGGTGGTGGACTTTCCGCTGCCGCCTTTGTTATTCGCAAAACAAATGGTTTTTGTCAGTGACATAAAGCTAACCTCCGCAGCTCAATCTCTGTTGAGATAATCAATAATTTCTTCCAATCCTTCTCCGGTGTATGAACTTACATAAAAAATCTTTTCACAGCCGCAATTGTTCATCCATCTCTCGGCGAGAGGAATATTGGCGTCGGGTTTGTCAATTCCCGTAATTATACCTACAACTTCTCTGTTTACAAGGCAGGTACAGTTTGGCGGAAAAACACAGAACGGTTCGTTCGCGCTTATTACAATTCCGACAATATCCGCCTCATAGGCATACAGCGCCAACGCGGCGCCAAGGTGATTTACCTCGGTATATTCGCCGGGGGTATCAATAATAGTATCTGTATAATTAATATATTGTGTTTTACAGTAATGGAGCTGTTCCCCCTTCAATGCCTGAGTCAAAGTGGTTTTTCCCGCCGCGACACGTCCCATGAGAATCAATTTTTTCATCTTAGGTTCTTGTGACTTCGCATACCGAAAACTTCAAAGTATTTTTAAAGTATTCCGTAATTGCGTTAAAAGAAGCTTCCACTTTGGAAACAGAGCCGGTGATGATAAGAGTACCCGAAAACCTGTCTACGAACCCAAGCGTAGCCCCGGAAGATTTCAGCGCGATATCCGCCGTAATAACGGCGGTTTCGGCGGGACTTATCGTCAGCACTCCTATGGCGGCTTTTTCGTAGTCGAATTTCGGGTCAAGCCCCAGCTTCTGATAGAGAACAGGATCAGGATTTGCTATTATGTGAGCCAGTGTAATCTGTCTTCCCGGAACAAGCTCCTGAACTATTCTCATTTTATCTTTCATTTCAAAATTATCTGACATAATTATGACCGTTTCTTTCTTACGCGGACTTTGTAAAAATCCGCGCATTTCCATATAAAGCAGGTTGCGCAGATTTTAAGAATACAACAGGGTACTTATTTATTTAAAGAGCTATATCTGCAAATAAAAATATCCTGTCTGTGTTGTTTTTTTACTTACCCTCCGATTTGAACCTTAAGCTTTGAAGAAGCGTTTTCAGCCGCTTGCAAAAGCATTTGCATATGTTCGTTTGAGGGAGGAGTCAAATGTGCCAGAGTATAGTCGCGTCCTATTCCCGCGTACTTGTCCTGTCCCAATCTGTGGTAAGGCAGAAGATGAAGCTCGGTAACATTGGGAAGAGAATCGGCAAATCTTGCGATAGCGGATATCTCTTCGGGTGTATCGTTGAATGTAGGTACTGTGGGAACTCTAATAATAAGGTGAGACGCGTTTTCTGCAATATATTTTGCGTTTTCAAGAATCAATTCATTTGATTGACTGGTAAATTCCTTATGCTTCGCGGAATTCATATGCTTCACGTCCATAAGCACATGGTCCACATGCGGAATAATTCTTTCTATTATTTCACGTTTCGCGAAAGCGGTTGTTTCAATGGCGGTATTAAATCCGTATTCGTGAGCGGCTCTGAGCAACGCCTCAGAAAAATCAGGCTGCGACAGACACTCTCCGCCCGACAGCGTCATTCCGCCGCCGCTTCTGCGGTAATAAATCTCGTCTTTCCTTACTTCTGAAATGACTTCGCCCACGGTTACATCACTGCCGACCGTTTTGGTTTTTCCGGCGAGGGTCATTTCCTGTATTTTATATTCCTGAGATTCGGGGTTGCAGCACCATCTGCAGCGTAAAAAACAGCCTTTCAGAAATACTATGGTTCTGATACCGGGACCGTCGTGGATTGAGTAACGCTGTATGTCGAAAATTCGTCCCGGCTGTTCATATATATTTGAAGTCATTAAGCGCTTCCTCCAAAAACTTATAACTTTTCTTTTAAAATTTCCCGATCGCCGCGCTGACGGTCGGGAAACTGAAGCTTTACAGACCTGTCTGTTTAATATTTCGCGATAAAACTATATTAAATTACAGACCCGCCTGTTCGGTACGGTTAATTATATCGTCCTGAAGTGAGCGTGAAAGAGTAGTGAAGAGCGCACTGTATCCTGCTACGCGAACGACGAGATTTTTATATTTTTCGGGATGCTTTTGCGCGTCAAGCAAAGTTTCCTTTGACACGACATTGTACTGAACATGCATTCCTTTTTGGTCAAAGTAACCTCTGAGATATGCCACAAATTTCTCAAGGCTGTCCATTCCGGACAGTGCCGAAGGATGGAATTTCTGATTAAACAAAGTTCCGTTGGAAGCAACTCCGTGATCAAGACGCGCGACAGAGTTTGCGGTTGCTGTCGGACCCTTTGTATCGCGTCCCGACGCCGGACCTACACCGTCGGCAATCGGCGTGTACGCGAGTCTTCCGTCGGGAGTAGCGCCGGTCTGATATCCGAGCGGAACATTTGCCGAAACCGGATACAGTCCCGCCTGGTAAATACCGCCTCTGGGATTGGTGAAATTCTCAAACGGCTTTGTATATGTATTTCCGACTTCGCGCGCGAAGCTGTCAACCTCGGGTATATCGTTTCCGTATTTGGGAAGAGCTTCTATCATGTCGAGTATTTCCTGATATCTTTTCTTCTTTTCTTCGGGAATACTCTGAGCGGTAGAGATGTTATTATATACCGATTTGATGATATTGTCGTTGACCTCCACGCCCTGTGAATCAAGCTCTTTAACTACTTCCGTAGTAAGCTCAAGCGCTTTTTTGGGAATTATTCCTTTGCCGAAATTATCCTTGAGCGCCTGCTTAAGCTCAGCCATTGTCACTTTGCGCTCCTCAAATACAAGCGTTTTAACCGCCAATAAAGCATCGGTCATGTTTGCAATGCCAAATCCCTGAGGACCGGTGAAATTATAATGCGCTCCGCCTTCCTGTATGCTCATACCTTTTTCAATGCAGTCATCGCACAGGCAGGATTCAAAAGGAAGCGGACATCTGACCGAATGAGCGTAATCGACCGCGTTGTCGGCGTTAACAAGCATTTCTATCATGTGAAATTCCTGTTTTTTGTAGGCGTCATAGAATTCCTCAAAAGAGGTCATCTTTTCAACTTCACCTGTCTGTAGACCTATAAGCTCGCCCTTGTCATAGCCGTTGGAGAATACAAGCTCCAAAGGCCGGCACATATTGAAGAACGCGGCGTCGTGCCAGCCGTCTGTCTTTGCGCCTTTCTGAGGCTCAACGCATCCGATTATACAGTAGTCTCTCGCGTCTTCAAGAGTAAGCCCTCTTGCCATGATCGCGGGGATAATGACTTCATCATTGTAAAATGCCGGTACGCCGAGACCCTCGCGGGTTACAGAAGCGGCCTTAATAAGCAGATCGTGCGGAGAACAGTTCCATACACGTATTGAAAGGGAAGGCTGGGGCAGACGGACATGCATTGTCGCTTCAAGGCACATGTAGGAGAGGTCATTGGTAACGTCAATACCTTCCTCGTTCTGACCGCCGACGATAAGGTTCTGGAACAGACCGTATCCCGCGAATCCTTCCGCTGACGCGGCGTCTCTTACCTTGTTGAGGTCATTGAGTTTTACCCAGATGCAATCTATATATTCCTGAGCCTTTTCATATGTGATTTTACCCTCGTCCAAATCCTTCTTGAACAGCGGGTACATATACTGGTCGAACCGTCCGGGAGAAATCGAATGTCCGCTTGATTCACACTGCAAAAGCTGCTGAATGAACCAAAACGCCTGACAAGCCTCGTAGAAGTTTCTCGCCGGTTTGCCGGGGACACGGTCGCAGTTTTCGGCAATTTTAAGCAATTCTTCCTTACGTGTGCTGTCACTGCATTCGGATGCTTCCTTGAGAGCAAGCTCGGAATAACGGTGCGCGTATGTAATAACGCCTTCACAGCTTTCTATAACCGCTTCGAGGAACTGCTTTCTTTTGACATAATCACCTTTGCCTATGTAAAGCTTGGAAATGGCTTCCTTTGCTTCGTTTATAATAGCTTCAAGCCCGCAGTTTATAACCTTTGCGTAATTTACGTTTATATGCCCGATACCATTGTAAAAATAGTTTCCTACGGTAAACATGCCGTGATTCATGAATACGTCATATACCAACGGATCCATAGATGATGCCGCGAGGTCGCTTACGGTCTTTCCTTTCCAATAAGGATGCACCTTTTTAAGTCTTTCTACGGTTGAGGGAGAGATATAAAACGGGTCTGCCTCGCGGGTCGCTATGGTATCGAATTCCGGCTCAAGCCATTCAAACGAATATTCGGGGAAAGTCTGACAGCCTCTGGGCGCTATGGAATTGCTTCCGACTATAAGCTCATCCGGTCTTATTATTATCGGAATATTTTCAAGAATATGACGAAATGCGGCGGAACGGCGCTTGATTATCGGCAGTCCTTCTGTCTGCATATAGCTTTCGGTTACAAGTTCCGCACGGTCCGCTTCAATCTCCGGCATGTTTGCATAAAGGTGTTCTATCAGACGAGGAATACGCGGACTTTTTTCAATTACAAATTTTATGTTGCTCATAATATAAACCCCACCGATTATTATAAATATAACTAAATTAAGATGTCTTGCCACTCGATTTTTTTCAGTGGAGAGATACAATATCCCACTGAAAACGTTGAATGACGGGGCTTAGCCCCTTATTGAAATTAAATCTGTTCCCAAAGGGCTTCGTGCGGCGCCGGAATAACGGCACAGTTGTTGTAAAGCCCCTGGTTCTTCGCGTAATCGGCTCCCGCTTCAACCGCGGCGGTAACGTCTCCCACATCACCCGTTACGAGGATAATGCCTTTTCCGCCCATACCTCTTGAAATGCGGAGTTCATATATTGCGACTTTACTTGTCTTTACGGCAATATCCGCTGCTTTTATTGCGCTTGCCGCGGAATAAGTCTCAATAATACCGAGACTGCCTTTCTTTTCGGCGGTATGCGTTCCGAAAAGGGAAGTGATGACCTGAGGGTCAATGCGTCCGATGATGGAAGTGTCGACAAGTTTATCTCCGAAGCGCTCTTTGACATGCTCTACCGATGAGGTTACGTTGGATATTGTTCCGGTCAGAATTATTTCAAATTTTCCGGGACATGCCGGATGTGCCGATATTAAGCTGATTCCGGCGCTCTTAAGTGCCGCGTCGGTCGCTTCAATACCTTTTGCTATACTTTTAAGTTCAATTACACCAATTGCCTGATACATTTATTGTTTACCTGCTTTACTTATATTTTTGTTTTAAAATATATTTGACGACCGGGGAACCCCGGATATGATACTATCCCGAAAATTTCAGGCTTCTATTACTATCTTTGCAGAATCGACAAAGGTTACTTTTCCGGATATGGAAGCATACTGCGGTACGGAGAGTCCCGCGCCGGCATTAGCTATAAGCTGTCCCTCGGTTACCGTTTCGCCTTCCTTTACCGCGGGAACCGACGGAGCGCCTATGTGCTGAGACATGAGAATTTCAACCTTTGACGCCGTAAGTTTTTCCGGAATGAATTTGGGAAGCACGTCAAATTTTCTGACTCCGAGTATATCCTCCCATCTTTCGGACGGAATCATATGGTACGGTCTGTCGGCATGGGGATGATAATCTTCACTGCCCGCCGAGAATCTCATCTTATTCTTAGCGAGTATGCCCTTGAGATGGAGTATTACGTCCTTGGGTGAAATGTCCTGGCAGCAGGCGGCTTCGGCACAGACTCCGCAGGAACAGCACAGGGAAGCTGTTTTTATAAGCTCCGGGTTGTCCACGACGGCGTTGGTAAGCGCAGCCCTTATCATTTTGTGAGGCTCAAGCGGATATCCGAGGAGATGTCTCGGACATAGTTCGGTACAACGGACACATCCGCAGCAACATGACGCGGCTCTGCGGAGCATATCGTCCATTGATACCTGCTTATGCACTACACAGGGGATATTGTCGGGAACAATAAGCACGGATTTTGTGGTTTTAACCACCGTGGACATAGCAGGGTCTTTAAGCTTGCCCATTGAGGGACCGCCGTCAAACATTACCTGATTCGGCGCTACTTTTACTCCAAGCTTTTCAAAGATTTCTGATACTTTCATACCGACAGGAACTTTGACAACGTATCTTTCGGGGATATCTCCCCCTACTGTCAGCCATTTTTCCGTTACGGGACGATTTTCTTTTACAGCGGCGCGTATATTGTATACCGTCTCGCCGTTGTAAACTATAACTCCCGCCGTTATCGGAAGATTTCCGGGCTTTACAAGTCTGCCGGTGGTCTCATATATAAGATTTATTTCATCACCCATCGGGTAAACATTCGGAAGAAGCTTGACGCTTACGTTTTCTCCGAGTATCTGCCCGTCGGTATAACCGAGCATAACCGCGCGGTGTTCTTTTATGGATATGTATGTATGCTGTATGCCGGTCGCCTGCATAACAAGCTGAGCTCCCTCAACGATTCTGGACATCTCCTCACGCATCAGCATATAATCCGTATACATCAACGGCTCGCATTCCGCACAGTTGATTACGAGTGTGTCAGCACCGTCCGCAAGCTTTCCGTAAGAGGGAAATCCCGCGCCTCCCGCTCCGACAATGCTGTTGTTTTGCATAATTTGTTTCAATTCTAATTCGGACATTTTTTCTGCATCGCACTGATGTGCGTCCTTTCGGAAAAATACTTTATATTAAATGATAATTTTAAACTTTTCAATTCTGGTTTTTATCGACAACACCGACTATCACGGCGTCAACCGGCGAATTCTGATCTCCTACAGCCATTCTCGCACTGCTGCCGGTAGTTATCAGAACTTCCTCTCCGATTCCCGCGCTTACCGCTCTGTCTACGGCTACCACATATTTGTCGGTTATTTTGTCGTTTTCGATAAGTCTGACCTCAAGAAATTTATATCCTATAAGACTTGGTAATTTATTCGTGGAGACTATGGTTCCGACGACTTTGCCTTTTAACATTGTGTTACAATCCTTTCCTTTTTAATTGGAACAAGCTCTTTTTTCAATCCTCAGCTATTGTAACAGTACTGCCGTTTTTCAGACCTGTGGCGTTCGCATCGTCTGTATCAATATGCATTTCAAGTCGGAATTTGTCGCTGACTCTTATCTGAACATCGTACCATTTTGTTTTCTTTGTTCCGGAGAAAGCGTTTACTGTGACATAATCCCCGTCTTTAACCCCGAATTTTTCGGCGTCTGACGGACTCATATGTATATGTCTGTTTGCTATAATGCAGCCTTCATTCAGATTTACAATACCTTTCGGACCTATTATCGTCACCGGGGCAGAGCCTTTTGTATCGCCCGATTCTCTTACAGGCGGCTTCAGCTTCAATACAAATGAATCTGTAACCGAAATTTCGATCTGACTGTTTTTTCTCAAAGGACCGAGTACCCTTACGCCTTCAATGGCGCGCATCGACGGACCGATAAGCGTCAATGTCTCTTTGCAGGCATATTGACCGGGTTGTGAAAGGTCTTTCAGCGGCGTAAGTTCATAGCCTTTGCCGAACAGTGTTTCCATGTCTTCCTTTGTAAGATGTATGTGCCTGTTGGATATTCCTATCGGAATTTCCTCGGTTTGTCCGGTTGAATTTTCGCCGTTCATTTCGGATATGACTTTTTTTACAATACTTGCGATTTCTGATGATGTTATATCCATTATTACCGTTCCTTTCATGCTGATTTTTTCATCAGCTTCAGATTTTGCGGAATTTTATAGATTTTGCACAATCGTACACAATCATAAAAACCGCGTGTAATTTTTCTATGAATCGCATAAAGCGGAAATATAAGCTCATATGGCTTTATCCGATTCATATAAAAATTACCTTTGAGGAGTGTCTTGCCCGTTTTAGGGCAAGACACTTCCGTTTTCCGCATGGTAAGCGGTTCGGTAAGAGTCAGCAAAAACATTATCCGTTGAGTTCCGGATACTGATCTACTCTCTTTCCGAATTCAGTCTGACGCGCAAATCAGCCCAATTTGGGAAGAAGCTTGTTTACATCGTCGTGAGGTCTGGGGATAACGTGTGTAGCGATGACTTCACCGAGTCTTGAAGCAGCGGCGCCGCCGGCTTCAACAGCGGATTTAACAGCTCCGACGTCTCCGCGAACCATAACGCTTACGAGTCCGGAACCGATCTTCTCGGATCCGATAAGCTGTACGTTAGCAGCCTTTACCATAGCATCAGCTGCTTCGATGGCAGCTACAAGTCCTCTGGTTTCAACCATTCCAAGTGCTTCGTTCATAACAAATTCTCCTTATCTGTATTTTGGGTTTTAAACACCCTCGTCTGTTTTTATAAATTTCATTATGTCGGGGTGCGGGCGGGGAATAACCTCGTGGCAAACGACTTTTCCTACCTCTTTCGCCGCAGCTATACCTGCATCAAGCGCGGCAGTCACCGCGGAGACAGAGCCTTCTACAACAACTGTCACCAGCCGTCCGCCCAAGCGTTTTTCGACATGAATGAGTTTTACATCCGCGGCCTTGACCATAGCGTCAAGACCGACTATGGCTGTTACCATAGCCTGGACTTCCAGCAACGCAATTGCATTTTCCATAAGATTTAAGTAAAAATCCTTTGCTTAGTTTGTTCATGCCGGCACTGCCGGGTATAAAGTTTCTGTCAATTACTTAATAGAGGGAAGAAGCTTGTCAACATCCGTGTGGGGTCTGGGAATTACGTGTGTGGCGATGACTTCGCCGAGTCTTGAAGCAGCGGCGCCGCCGGCTTCAACGGCTGCCTTAACGGCTCCGACGTCTCCGCGAACCATAACGCTTACGAGTCCGGAACCGATCTTCTCGGATCCGATAAGCTGTACGTTGGCAGCCTTTACCATAGCATCAGCCGCTTCAATGGCAGCTACAAGTCCTCTGGTTTCAACCATTCCAAGTGCTTCGTTCATTTGTTAAATCTCCTTTATATATGAGTTATTTTTACTGTTGTTGTTTTTGTCGGAACTTTCAGAGTTGTTGTTTCTGAGTTTGTCTCTGCCGGTCGCGGTAAGGTTAGCAAACCATTCAACCGACGGGTCAAGTCCCGCAATCAGCTTTGAGGTAATGTAAAGCCCTTTGTTTTTGGCCTCCGCAACCCCCGCTTCGAGAGCCGCTTCGACCGCTCCCGCGTCGCCTTCAAACTTTACCACCATAACAAGCGGCACAGCGCACTTTTCGGCGTTTGCGGGTTTATTCTTATCGATAGCTACAACCTTTACGTCCGCGGATTTTGCAACCACGTCAGCTACTTTTATTGAGGTCGTGTAGCCGTAAACCTCAATCATTCCGAGAGCTGCCATTATTTATACCCTCTTATTTATCGTTTATGTAGCAGATCTTGATACCTTTCTGAGCGACATTTGTCTCCATTGCTTCATTCATCTTGTCAAGCGGGAAAGAATGAGTGATAAGATCTTCTATCGGAATATTCATTTCCTGAGCCTGCTTGAGGAATGCCATTGTCTTCGGATAGTCCTCAGCGCTGTAGTCCCAAGAACCTACTATGGTAATTTCCTTGTTGCACATTGCAAGGTGGGGATTTACGGAATATTCGCCGTTGTTTACAAAGAAGCCCATCTCGCACATGCCGCCGCCGCGACGGATGTAGCTGTATATGTCGGCTGCCGCCACCGGAGCGCCGGTGCACTGGTAAGCGAAGTCTACGCCTACGCCGTTTGCAACCTCTTTGACCTTTGCGACTCTCTTTTCAAGTGTATCCTCATCGGGACGCTTGAAGCATATAGTCGTTTTGGCGCCGAGCTTCTGAGCCACCTTAAGTCTGTCTTCGTTTCCGTCAACCGCTATGATGTGGTTGATTCCGGCAGCGCGGAGCACAGCGAGCATAGTAAGACCTACCGGTCCGCAGCCCTGAAGCAGAACCTTTGAACCGAAGTTGAGCAGTCCCGTGCTCTGACCGCGTTCAAGCGCGTGTACGCATACGCACGCAAGCTCGAGCAGCATTCTCTGGTTGAGATTGAGGTCATTTACCTGGAAATAAGTCGTGCCTTTGCCTCTTATGAGCATGTAGTCAGAAAACCATCCGTTTGTTCTGTTGTTTTCGGCTGTTCCTCTCTTTTCTCCGATAAGACCGAATACTCCCTGATTGTCACAGAGATTTGTACGTCCCGGAACCATACGGCAAACATAACATTCTCCGCAGCTTATAACCGAAGTTACCAGCTTGTCTCCTACTTTGAGAGGCTTTCCGGCGGTATCGCTTTTGATATTCTTTCCGAGGTATACGATTTCTCCCGTGCCTTCGTGTCCGAGAACGACCGGTATAAGACCGAACGGGTCTGCTTTCCATTCGTGAACGTCTGTTCCGCAGATGCCGGCACCCTCTACTTTGACCAGAATGTCATCGTCTCCGAGTTCGGGTATCGGAATTTCCTTTACTTCGATATTTTTTAGACCTGTAAGCATTGCGACGTGAGCAACCTTGGGAAGTTCGGCGTTTGCCGAGGACGCGCCCGAAGATGTTCCCATAGAGTTAATCACGGAGCGGACAATGCTTTCAATCTGAGAAGCACTGATATCCATGTTAATTTCCTTTCGTTTCATTAAATATGTTATATATTTACATCAGATAATCCTGAAGTTGTCAACCATTACACAGCGGCGCTTTCTGGTGAAGCTTCGAGCCGAGGTCAGACCCTCTCCGGTGGGACCGGCAATCGTAAAGGTGGTGTGTCCTTCTCCTCCGAAACCGATTCCGGCATACGAGGGGGCGTTCTTTACGAAAATTGTCGTCTCTACCGCGCGTGCGAATTTTGTGAGATTGTCGATGTTTTTGGAATGCATATGCGCGGTATGTCTGTTCCCGTGCTCCGCTTTGACAGCAAGGTCTACGGCCTCGTCAATGTCCTTTACGCGGACTATTCCGAGTATCGGCATCATAAGCTCTTCCTGAACAAAAGGATGTTCAAACGGAACCTCGGCTATCGCGCAGCGGATTTCGGGACCGACCTTTATACCTATCTTTTCAAGTATTACTCTGCAGTCTCTTCCGACGCAGTCGCGGTTTACCGTATGCTTTACGGCTCCGGTCTTGGGGTCCTTTTTCTCTACGAGCACGATTTTCGCGAGTTCGTCCGCCTGCTGGCGTGTAAGCATTATGCAGCCGTTTTTCAACATTCCGGCAATAAGCCTGTCGGCAACGTTGTCAAATACGAAAACTTCTTTTTCGGCAATGCAGGGAAGGTTGTTGTCGAATGTGCACCCGTCTATGATATCCTTGGCGGCTTTGTCTATGTCCGCGGTATCGTCAACGATTACGGGGGGATTGCCCGCTCCCGCTCCGATAGCTTTCTTTCCGGAAGCAAGCACGGCCTTAACGACGCCGGGACCGCCCGTGCAGACCAAAAGCCTTATTGAGGGATGCTTGTACATGACGTCGGCGGTGTCAAGAGTCGGTTTTATCACGCTTGCCACAAGCACCGACGGACCGCCCGCCGCGGCTACGGCACGGTTTACCAGGTCAACCGCATAGTTGGATGTGGATATGGCGCCGGGATGCGGGTTGAATACAACTCCGTTTCCTGCGGCAATCATTCCGATGCTGTTGCAGATTACTGTTTCGGAGGGATTTGTAGAGGGTGTTATGGCTCCCACGACGCCGAACGGCGCCATTTCCGTAAGAGTCAATCCGTTGTCACCGCTCTTCGCTTCCTGAACTATATCCTCGGTTCCGGGCGTCTTGTCGGCAACCAACAGGTGCTTTGCGTATTTGTGCTCAACCTTGCCCATTTTTGTCTCCGCGACACCGAGTTGTGCGAGATTTTGCGCTTCCGCGCGGGTATATTCACGTATTGAGGTTATAATTTTTTCTCTCTGAGCAACGGACATCGAACGCACGGCTTTGTATCCGGCGTTTGCGGCGTCAATTGCTTCTTCCATTGTCGCGTACACACCTATATATTTACGGCCGTGATACTGTGTTGCATCCCAGTCTTTGCTTTTCTCGCCTGCACTGTTTGCATCACTTGAAGAGCCGGGCTTTTTGAATTCCGACACAACGCGGGAAACGATGTCGTTTATCTGAGATTCTGTTAAATTTAAAGCCATTTTCGGGACGCTCCTTTCTTAAAATAATTTCAATTCGCTGTATAAAATTATTTACCGAGAGCGGCGAGAACTTTCTTGGTTATCTCGGCTACGAGAGCGTCATCTCCGGAAGCGGGAGCCTCTGTATTACATGTGCACTTGTGTGAGGGGTCGTTATCCTTGCAACGGCATTTGTCTGTGCCGCGGTTGGGGCATTTCTGGCATCCGGGATGTTTTCCGGGAAGTCCCATCTTCTTGCGGAGTTCCATAAGCTTTTCAAGCTGCTCGCAGGGGATCTCGTCGATGGAAGCGCTTGCTCCGACTCCGAGCTGACGCGCGTAAAGATTTATCTTCGCGTTGAATTCTACCTCTTCCATGGTGAAGCAGGCTCTGATAAGAGTATTTCCTACGGTGAGCGCGCCGTGATTCTTCAGCAGGAAAGCGTCATGTTTCTGAATATAGGGCATAAGAGAATCCGGAATTTCCATGGTTGAAGGAGTTCCGTAGTCGCATGTCGGTACGTTTCCGATTGTAAGTATAGCCTCGGGAAGTATGTACTGGTCCATTTCGATTCCCGCAACCGTGAAAGCGGTAGCTACAGGGGGATGAGCGTGGACAACCGCGCCGACGTCGGGACGCTCCTTGTAAACTCTCATATGCATTTTGATTTCGGAGGAGGGGTTGAGCTTGCCGTCGATCTTGTTTCCTTCAGCGTCGATTTTTATTATCATGTCGGGGGTCATGTAGCCCTTGGAAACACCTGTAGGTGTGCAGTAAAATTCGTTGGGGCCTACCTTTACGGAAATGTTTCCGTCGTTTGCTGCGACAAAGCCGTGGTCATAGATTCTCTTGCCTATATCGCAGATTTCTTTTTTGATTTCAAAAGGGGATTGTGCCATTTTTCTTTTATCCTTTCAAATTATTTTTCATTATATATTATATAAATCATGAATAAGATTTATTTCACAAGCTCATACGTGTCCGACGCTATCATAAATTCTTCGTCTGTCGGGATAACAACGACCTTTACCTTTGAGTCGGGCTTGCTTATCACAAGATTTTCTCCCGATTTGCCGTTCGCGTTTGTGTCACTGTCAAACTCAATTCCGAGATATTCCATATTTTCACAGATAAGCTGCCTGATCTTGCGGTCGTTCTCTCCGAGTCCCGCCGTGAAAATCAGTATATCTACACCGTTCATCTCGGCAACATATGAGCCGATTATTTTCTTCGCGTAGTGAACGAGAATATCGAGCGCGAGACGGGCGCGTTCATTCCCCGAGTCGGCGGCCGCCCATACGTCGCGGGCATCGTTTGAAACCCCGGAAACTCCGAGCAATCCGGATTTTTTGTTGAGCACATCGTTTATCTCATCGGCGCTCATCCCGGTCTTGTCAATCATATACGGTATAATGGATGGGTCAATCGAACCGCACCTTGTGCCCATAGGCAGACCTTCCTGAGGCGTAAATCCGAGTGAGGTGTCGACCGCGCGGCCGTCTTTCACGGCGGTGATCGATGAGCCCGAACCGATATGGCAGGATATGATTTTTACATTATTGTAATCCATTCCGAGGAATTTTGCCGCCTCGGCGCTGACATAGCGGTGAGATGTTCCGTGGAAACCGTACCTTCTTATGCCGTATTTTTCATACCATTCGTAAGGCAGGGGATATATGTACGCCTTTTTGTCAATCTCAGAATAAAAAGAAGTATCAAAGACGCCGACCTGGGGTTTGTCAGGCATAAGGGACATGCACGCGGCGACACCCTTGAGTGCGGGAGGTCCGTGCAAAGGATTTATCGGGATAATGGACTCTATGTACTTGAGCTCCTCATCTCCGAGAATACAGGATTTTGTGAATTTACCTCCGTGCGCGAATCTGTGTCCCACAGCGCTTATTTCGCTGACATCGCTGATGACTCCGAGCTCGGGGTCGGTCAGAAGCTTCAGAACCAACGCTATAGCTTCATTGTGCGACGGCATAGGATAGTCGGCGGTGTAGTTGGGTTTGTCCGGACGCTTGTGCGTGATTGAACCCGACAGGCCGATTTTTTCACAAAGACCCTTGGCGAGAACCTTTTTGCGGTCCATATCAAAAAGCTGATATTTGAGTGAACTGCTTCCGGCATTTATTACCAGAATCTTCATAATGTGCCTCCAAATATTAATTTTCCTCAAATTGAAATTTTTCTTCAGTATCTATTATATCAAAAATGAGCTTAAATTTCAAGGGGTTTAAAAAAAAACATCGCGAAATAGTGTACGAAATTAATGGTAAAAAATTTTACTTCTTTCATAAAAAATACCACTGATAAATTTTTGTCAAAAAAAGCTGATAAATATTTAACGAAAATGGATGTTTTTGTGTTTTGCAACGAAGTTTTTTTTCACTTTTCTACATTATTATATATTATAAGTAAGCGGGGAGGTTAATTTTTTAACAATTGACAATTATGTAAGTAGCCTTGCGATTTTGCGCCGGACGGTGGGAACGGAACTGTGATTTTTCATGACGAAATCAGCCCGAATTCATGAAAAGGAAATATTTTCATCAATCCTATTGTAAAAAGGAAAAAAATTTGTTATAATAATATAAACGGATGAAAAAACCTGATTGTACGGACGGGAGTGAGATATTTGAGGATACTTTACAAAAACGCGAAAATTTACGATTCTCACAGTCAGACTTTTATTGAAGGAGATCTTCTGACTGACGGCGCTTTGATTGCCGCCGTGGGAAATTGCCCGCGTTGCGATAAGTATGATAAGACTGAACAACTTGACGGTAAAATGCTGATACCGGGACTTGTCGATATTCATACGCACGGAAGAGCCGGCGGAGATTTTATAAGCGCCGACTATGATATGCTTGTAAAAATGTCAAAGGATTACCTGCGTGCAGGGGTGACAACTCTTTTGCCCACTCTGGCGTCGGCTCCGCTTGAGGATATGTACTCGGCGTCGGACAGACTGGCGGACCTTGTCGGAAAAGAGGAAACATGTAATTTCGCGGGTGTTCACATTGAGGGAAGATATCTCAATCCGAAAAGGCGCGGCGCACATGCCGAAAAGCTTCTGGCGCCTTTGAATAAGGATGAGCTTGAACGCTTTGTATTCCGAATGCGAAGCCGCAACGGACAGGTACACATAACCGCGGCGCTGGAGCTTGACGCGGACGGAAGCTTCGCGAAAAGGGCGACTGAACTCGGAGCCACTCTGGGGCTGGGACATACCGACGCGACATATGAGGAAGCCGTAAAGGCAAAAGAGCAGGGAGCTGTGACCTTTACGCACCTGTTTAACGCCATGCCGCCGCTGCATCACAGAGAGGGCGGGGCGGTGTGCGCCGGACTTACGGACAGCGAGGCTTTTTGCGAAATAATAGCCGACGGATTTCATATATCTCCGCCTATGGTAAGGCTTGCCTATTTGTGCAAGCGTGAAAAACTGGTGCTTATAACCGATTCGATGGAGGCGACCGGATGCGGCGACGGAGAATACAGCATTGCCGGAATGCCGGTGACGGTGAGGGACGGAAAGGCGAGAACGCACGACGGCGCCATTGCCGGAAGCACTCTTGACCTCTTCGACGCCGTGCAAAATCTGTCTGCTTTCGCGGGGATAGAGTTTGAAAAAGCCCTGTTTTGCGCTACCGCGTCTCCGGCTATGGCTGTCGGACTTTATGACAGGACAGGCTCGCTTGTAAAGGGGAAAGCGGCGGACATGCTTGTGCTTGACAAAAATAAAAAAATCTTGTCCGTGATTAAAAACGGGCGGAAAATTTTTTGATTTTTATATGGTTTGAGCCGCCAGAGGCGGCATTAGGATTAACATAAAGAGTAATAAATATTAAGGAACAGTTATTATGGAAAACAGAGAGAAATTTTATATTACAACCGCGATACCTTACGCTTCGCGCAAGCCGCATTTCGGAAATACGTACGA
>CASEEB010000140.1 GCA_949286815.1 uncultured Eubacteriales bacterium
TGCAGTTAAAAACTTTTTTGTGAAGATGGGGAAGAAAAATCTTATAATTGTGGGAGCTGTTGTGCTTATAGGAGTGGCCGTATGGCTCAATTGGATTTTCTTTTCGGGTGACGACGACGACGGATATACATACAGCGGTAATTCCGGAATGTCGGGTGAACTTGACAATTCCAAAAATCCCACATCGGGAGAAGAGGGTACAAAATCCGATGACTCAAGCGTTGACAGCTATTTCTCCAGCGTGCAGGTAAGCCGTCAGAGAGCGAGAGACGAAGCCCTTGAGGTACTTAACGCGGTTGTGGACAATCAGAACGCGACCGATGAGGTAAAGGCGGAAGCGGTAGCTGAAATCAAACAGATCTCTCTTGAAATGAAGCAGGAAGCCGATATCGAGTCCGTAATCGTATCAAAGGGCTTTGACCAATGCGTAACCGTTATCAACGGTGATACCGCGAGCGTTGTTGTAAAGTGCGACGGAAGCCTTACGCCCGCTCAGCTTGCTCAGATAAACGCGGTTGTATACGAACATGCGGGAATCGAACCTGTCAACATAACCATTATCGGAAAAGAAGGTTAATCCGAATGTACCCGAAGATCGATTCGGAGGGTTTCAGGATTTTCGGAATTTTATATAAAAATGCGTTTTAAATTGTAAAGCGGATATTGCTGTTCATACTGCAAGTCCGCTTTTTTCACCCCTGAAGTTTTTTTGTCATATCATATATTAGTCTGTATATGTATAAGGAAGGGCGGATTTGCGGCGGGGAAAATATCGCTTGTACCTGATACATTTTATATTAAAGGGGGTATTAACATTGAAAAAAATTTATTTTGCGGCTTCAAATTCATGTATGGGCTTTAAAAATTATTATGAGGATTGTTTTTCGGGACTTGATAAACTGTACATAATCAAAGGAGGACCGGGTACCGGAAAAAGCGGGTTTATGCGCTCGGCGGCGAGAGTTTCCGAGGAAAAGGGATATGACGTCGAATATTTTTACTGTTCGTCCGACCCGGCTTCGCTTGACGGTGTGATAATAGACAGGAAGGGTAAAAAGCTCGGCATAATAGACGGTACCGCGCCTCACGCATATGAGCCGAGTGAGACAGGGTATAAGGACAATATAATAAATTTAGGACAATGCTGGCAGGACGGTTTACTTGAAATGAAAAAGGATGAGATTATAAAATTAAATTACGCAAAATCCGCCTGCTATACTTACGCATACGACTATCTTCGCTCGTGCGGAAATCTGCGGGCAGTGTCCGACGCGTTGTGCCGTGAAAACATTGATTATGACAAAATGTCCGCGGCGGCTTGCAGACTTGTCAGGGGATTGCCCTCCGGGGATAAGACCGAGACTAAAATACGTCTTATTGACTCGGTAAGTATGTTGGGAAGAGTGAGATTCGATACATATGAATTCAACGCGTCTCATCTTTATATAGTAGGAGATATGTACGGCGCGGGAAACTTTATGATGGAGGAACTTGCAGGGGAGATAAGGCGGCGCGGAATTGAATTTTGGATATCGTATGACCCGGTTTGCCCGGATAAAATAAACGCGCTATATGAACCTGTTTCGGGCAGCGCGTTTGTTCTGACGGATAAGCGAATGAATACTTATGAAAAAAACGACAGTGAAAAAACGGTTAAATATATTAACATAAAAAGATTTATCAACGGCGCAAATTTTGCGGAGAGCAAAAGTGAGATCAAATACGCCGGCGATATTTATAAAACTTCTTTGCACGGGGCTATTGCCATGTTGTACAGAGCGAAAAAATATCACTTTTTAATAGAGGAAATATACAAAGGCGCTATGAATTTTAATCTTGTGGACGAGATGATCTGTGATTTCTGCAATTCTGTTTTGTAAAAGATTGTTATTAATAAATTTATTTTAAACGGGCAGAACTGTCACTGATTACGGAAATATTATTGATACAACCGAAATTAAGAGCATTTTTAATTTCGGTTTTTTTCGTTGTTACTGATTAATTGTCAAGTTATCCGGTTTCAGGTGATTTATATTTTACAAATTCGACTGAAGAACATCTGCTCCGGTATTTTTGAGTAAAACCGCGTTTATATATGCAATGCTAAGTCTGCCTTAAAAAAATAGGACTGAGTCAAATGTATCCTGATTATACATTCGACTCAGCCCGACTTTGTTTTTAAAATTTATTCCGGCTTGGATCTATATGACTGCATTGTTTTTTCAATTGTATTTACCAGTTCGTCCGCGTCCACATCATCGTGAATGGGGAAATTTATGTTTTTTCCTCCGTCGTATGTGATTGAAAAGAAACATTCTTTGGCTTTGAAAGTCTTTTTTCCGAAGCTTATATCCTTTTCTCCTCTTGTAATTTCGATTTTTTCAATAAGATCGTATGATATATCAAAGGTGCTGTCTTTGACATTTGACTCTGTCACCGATACCGTTCTGCTTGAAATATAAAGACTGTCGCTCAGAACATACAACATGGTTTTGGTGTATTCGGAGGAGCGGAGAGATCCGTTTTTGGCTTTCTTGAGCATGACGCCGTCATTATAGACAAATCCTTCGATAGCTTTTGGCGGAATGTGTTTCAGAACTTTTTTATTCCGCTTTTTGTCCTCTTCGAGGTTAATCTCTATTCCTTCCATCTGACGGGAAATGTCTATGTCAATATCGTTTTCACTTGCTCTGCCGCTGCTGCCGTATATGAACATAGCAACGCCTGCGACAATAAAAACCACCATGAGGATATATCCTATATATCCGAATCCATATCCGATCCAAAGCATCAGAAGTCCGATAATTGCGAGGGCGGCTCCGATAATTTTCGGAGAGTCACTTTTCTTGAAATAGTTGATATTCTGTTTGAAATCCATAATAACCTCCGTTTAACTTACGTTTAACTTCCGTTGTATGACATACTTTATCACATTTTTATCACTGAGAATTGTAAAAACAATCAAAAGCCTGTCAAAGTTTGGTTTATTATAACACATTCAGATGCTTTTGTCAATATATTTTTGGTTGATTTTTTGCATTTTATGTCGTATATTTCATTATACTGTAGACATAAAGACTAAATGAGGCGATGATTTTGCGGTAATACTTTTGATTAACGCTCTTTCAGTGACAGCGCATACCCGTGACTGAAATGACCTCTTACACCGATATAGTGCGGCGTTTTCAATATTGGTGACAATAAAAGCAACACCGCGTGACTGAGAGTCGCCCCGAAGCAATTCCGCGCGAGAGGGATTTTAATCGTAAAGCTATATTTTACCCTCAAGTTCTTTTTTCAGCTGGGCTATGATTTTCTTTTCAAGTCTTGAGATATATGACTGCGAAATACCCAGAAAATCCGCGACTTCCTTTTGTGTCATCTCGTCATGCCCGTTCATTCCGTATCTCAGCTCTATAATCTGTCTTTCTCTGGGATCGAGCGAGGATATAGCGTCGTGTATCATTTTTATCTCGTCCTGCTTTTCTATATCGTACGAAACGGTGTCCTCGTCGTTTCCGAGCACATCGGACAGCAACAGCTCGTTTCCGTCCCAATCCACGTTAAGCGGCTCGTCTATCGAAATGTCTCCGGCGTGCCCGGAGTTTTTTCTGATGTACATGAGTATTTCGTTTTCAATGCAGCGTGAGGCGTATGTAGCGAGCTTGATGTTTTTGTCCGAGCAAAATGTATTTATTGCTTTTATAAGTCCTATTGTTCCGATTGAGATAAGGTCTTCTATATATATCCCGGTGTTTTCAAAGCGTTTGGCGATATAGACCACAAGTCTGAGATTGTGTTCAATGAGAAGATTTTTTGCCGACTCGTCAAAGGAGATTTTTTCTATTGCTTCCGCTTCTTTTTCTTTGGAAAGCGGAGGAGGGAGCAGGTCGGGACCGTTTATGTAGTATATACCTTTGTTTTTGGAAAATAGGCTTAAAATTTTTAATTTCAGTCTGTAAAACAACCTGTTTGACATTTATGAACCCTCCTTGATTTATATTGATTTGATGATTTCATCCGGCACTATCGCGTCATAATCGCACGCGCTCTTTCCTATATCGGATACGGCGAAAAGAGAATCGGTAATATACTCGCCTGCCTTGCCTTTTTTGTCGG
Organism: uncultured Eubacteriales bacterium; assembly: GCA_949286815.1. Classification (GTDB taxonomy): domain Bacteria; phylum Bacillota; class Clostridia; order Oscillospirales; family CAG-272; genus SVTX01. The sequence continues at coordinate 4,120 of CASEEB010000140.1, forward strand.
GAGGCAGGGTCAAAATTATTTTCTGAGCTTTTATCGCCACCAGAAAGGATTTGCCTGACGCCGTCGTGACAGGCAGCAGACGCATTCCCAGGTATGATTTTTGCGGCCGGTACAAGCCTTTTGTAAACGCGTCAATTATATCCGTGTCGACAAGATTTTTGGCTTTTTCCCTGTCTATTATAATTACGTTTTTTCCGCTTACAGGGTCGCTTACAAGGTTACCGCTGTCCACCATGCCCCTGAATTCTTTTTCCTTTCCGTCAAAGAATATCTTCACGGTGCAGGATCGAATTCCGTATCTTTTTGATACGAACCTGCTTCCGACAAGAGAAATGATTCCGGCCGCGGCGGCAAGCGCCGCGAACAGCCAGACGGAAATGCTGTCGTCTCCGAGTCCCTCTATAGGGAGGTCTGCGCGGTTGAGCAGGTTGAAAAGCGCAGTCATAACTCCTCCGGTAAGCATGGAAATGCCGAAGTACAGACCGGTACAGAGAAATACAGACGAAAATTTATTTTCTTTCGAGTAAAAAACGATTATGCACATAATAAAACATACCATGATGTCGAAAATAAGCGGCCACGGTGAGTCTAACTCTATAAAAAGGGTAATTACCGAGTATACCCCTCCGAGCGCGGAGGCTGCCGCAAGCTTTATGATATGTACGACACGGTGTAAAATTTTCGTACTTATGAAAAGGCACAGATAATCCATGCTGAAATTTATCAGAAAAAGCAAGTCTGCGTAAACGTCCTGCGTCAAATTATCACCTCATTCCGCCGCTTTGGTATTTATATAAATATTATAAACCTATCCAAAAGAAAAGATTGTCACATTGTGAATATAGACAAAGAATAATTTTCGCTCATATTCGCATTGTTTTTCCGTAAATTAATAAAATGACTTGAAAAATTTAATAAAAATATGATAGAATATAATTAAAGATTGATTTGTGAGGATTTTACCGAATGATGAAAAATTGCCGGGTGTTAATTTTGATTTTATTTCTTATTGTCTGCGTCTCATCCTGTGATAAGACGCCTCAGGGCGAAGACGGCGAGGAGATGTCAAAATACACACAAGAGGAGTTTGATACGGTTCTTGTCACGGGAATAGATATAAGTCAGTTTTCACAAAATGACTTGATTTCTGATTGGATAGAGCTTTGCTCGCAGGAAGAAAGGGACGAAATAGGAAATTATGCGTTTAAATATACCGAGGCGCAGGGAGATTTAACCGTGTACAAATATTTGATATACCGTACCGATGTTCAAAAGAGCGCGGATATTGACGTTGAGTTTTCCGGTAACAATGTTCTGCAGGCGGTTGTTTCATATGAGTCCACGGATACTGACAGCTCAGGTCAGGACATGACGTATTTGCAGTTTTCCGTTTCGGGTGACGTTAAGGTTACTTTGGATGTTTATACAGACGGAGATTATCCCGGCTGCGTTATTACCTCTACCGAATATGATATCGGAGGGGCGGTTGATTCACTGGAGCAATAAGCTTTCCGAGTGTGATCGCCGACATAAGTTTTTGATTTTGATATATGGCTCATGATCACGGCTTAAGCGACAAGACATGAAAAATCCGCCGTAATTTAACTGTATTGTTTAAAAATATGCTGAAAGGGGTTTATATGAAAAAATTATTTGCGCTTGGTCTTTGCTTTATTTTGGTCTGTTCTTTGCTGGCTTGCAATACCTCGTCGGGCAATTCCGAAGATACTTCGGGAAATAACGGTACAAATACCGAAGACGGAGAACAGACTTCAGGAGAAAACGGGGGTACGGAGGGAGAAACCGATAACAGCGGAATTACGGTAGGCGCGGATGTATCCGAAATGCCGACGCTTCCGGACGACACTATAAATGTTATAAATGACTGGGGACTTAAAACCGGAGAGGGCAACGGAAAATACAACTCCACGGTTTTGATGGAGAAAATACTGAACCTGCAGGACGGTTCAACCGTATATTTTCCCGAGGGTACATATGAGCTGATCTATCCGATGTATTTGCAAAACAAAGAGAATATAAGGATCGTGGGATATCACGCGACGTTTTTGAGATCGGGAGTCGTCAATACATCTGCGTCACAGCCGCCCTCGACAGATCCCGATCTGCCCGAAATACTGCGTCCGTATACCGCGACCTCAAGTGTCATGTATATAATAGGCTGTGAAAATGTAACGGTTGAGGGCTTTTCGGTCAAATACGATATTCCCACCTCAATTTCCGGAGAGGTAACGTCTGTGTCCGCCTCTCGAGGAATTGTAGAGATCGAGATAACCGACGGATCGGCGATTACGGGTGATGAGTATATTGCCGTAATCAATACGTTTACGGATTCCGGAGTACCCGATAAAACCTTGGAGCAGTATGCCGAGAGCAAATTTGAGGTGACAAAGCTCTCGGATAATAAAATCCGTCTGTCCGGAGTTGATCCCGCGGGAGCCGGGAGACTGAACACCGGCACTAAGGTATGCCTGAGGATGAGCACGTCAAGCGATTATATATTTACGGTTTTGCAGTCTTCGGATCTCGCGTTTGAAAATCTTACTCTTGTCAATTCACTCAACGGAGGGTTTCTTCTGGAAGAGCGCTGCTTTAACGCCGCGTTCAGGAATATAAAGGTGCAGTCGGACAATCCGGAGGCGCTTATGAGTCTGAATGCCGACATTTTGCATATAGCGAGCCTCGGAGGCACACTGGCGGTTGAAAACTGCTATTTTGAAAGCCCCGGCGATGACTGTGTCAATGTACATGCCGCCGCGTACAAAGTCGAGAATATCAACGGCAACGAGGTCTCGGTTGTCTCTCCGAGAGGAAATTTCAGCGTATGGTGGGCTTCGGTCGGGGACGTCATAGAGTTTTTCCACCCCACTACATTTGAGTCGCTCGGAAGCGCGACCGTAACCTCGATAAACGGTCAGACATTTACGTTTTCCGAGGTGCCGGACGGTGTTACGGAGGACACTGTGCTTTCAAACAAAACGCTGCATCCGACAGTTGCCATAAGAAATACGGGTGTAAATAAAAACCGCGCAAGAGGATTTTTACTTCAGACCGACAACGCTACGGTTGAAAACTGTACATTTTACGGTACCGCTCTGGCTGCCATACTTATAGCGCCCGACCTTGATTATTGGTATGAAATGTCGCCTTCAAGAAATGTTACGATAAGAAATAATAAGTTTGAGAATTGCGGCGAGTATGCGCTTGGCGTGATACAGCTGAGCGCCGACCACGACGACGCGACAAAGACATATCCGACTTATATACACTCAAATATCGTCATTACCGGCAACAGCTTTTTGTCGGACGACATTCCGGCGCTGTATGCTCTTTGCACCGAGAATATTGATTTTACCGGAAATGAAATTGACATATCAAGAGGGAATTATGCCGTTCTCAATTTTTGCGACGGTGTAACGCTTGACGAGTCAATTAATGATAAGGTGAGTCAGAGAAATGTCACGAATGTCACTCTTAAATGATTGATGTCGTTAAAAATGCGGTTTTGTCAGTCAATGGACTGAAAAATCAAAAAAAGATATTGACAAAAGCAAAAAGATGTGATATAATACATGCTGTGTGTCATATGCCCTGCGCGGGAAAAGGTGAGATTAATGCTTGCCGCCGCAACATCGGCAGTTTTTGATACAATCAAGACGTTGTGTATTTTATGTGATTGTAAAATGCGCGGAATAAAAGTCTTAACTTATGAAATCGCTGACAAAGACCAGCGAAAGAATTTTGTGAGGTGAATTAAAATGAAAGAGAATATCCATCCCAAATACGAAGAGTGCGTAATCAGATGCGCGTGCGGAGAAACCGTTAAGACAAGGTCCACAAAAGGCTCGGAGATAAGAGTTGAAATCTGCTCCAAGTGTCATCCTTTCTTCACCGGCAAACAGAAATTTGTAGATGCCGGCGGACGTGTGGATAAGTTCAAGAGAAGACTCGAAAGCTCAAAGAAATAAGATTGACGCGCGTTTTGCGGCGTCAGTGTTGTTTTCCGCAAATGGAACTTCGTGCGGGAGTTCTGTGCATATAGGGATTGCGTAGCTTGGCGCAGTCCCTTTTTGTTTATTTATATTAATTTTTCGGACGGGAGAAGATTTGAAATGAAAAGGCTTTATCTGATAGGCGGAAGTATGGGCGTGGGCAAAAGCGCGACCTGCCGGGAATTGAAAAATAAAATTTTAAATTCTGTTTATCTTGACGGAGACGTGTGCTGGGATATGAATCCTTTCCGCGTCAATCGGAATACATGCGAAATGGTTATTGAGAATATATGTTTTTTGCTGAACAATTTTCTGCGCTGTCCCGATATTGACACGGTCATTTTCGG
>CASEEB010000141.1 GCA_949286815.1 uncultured Eubacteriales bacterium
TATTCCGGCCATGCCGCCATTGAACAGAAATTCTTTTCGCCCAAAGACTCCCAGATTTCCTCACAGATATGGGGCGCGAAAGGACAGAGCAGTCTGACAAACACTTTCAGTTCGTCAATTGTCAGGCTTCCGCAGTCGAATATTTCGTTCAGAAGTCCCATGAGAGCCGCTATCGCGGTGTTGAACTTCATCTCTTCAATATCAAGGCTTACTTTTTTGATAGTCTTGTGGAATGAGGAGGCAAGGGCAGGGGTTTCGCCGCTTCCGCTTGCGATTCCTTTTAAATCATACACTCTTTCAAGAAATCTCTTGCAGCCCTTTACACTGTTTTCCGACCACGGCGCGGCGGCCCCGTAGTCTCCCATGAAGAGTATATAGGTTCTCAGCACGTCCGCGCCGTATTCGTTTACCACTTCATTAGGGTCTACGACGTTTCCCTTTGACTTTGACATCTTGTCTCCGTCGGGTCCCAGAATCAACCCCTGCGCGGTTCGCTTTGCATAGGGTTCCGGAGTCGGCACCATGCCGAGGTCATACAAAAATCTGTACCAGAATCTTGAGTATATAAGGTGACGTGTCACGTGTTCCATACCGCCGTTGTACCAATCTACCGGCATCCAGTACTTCAGCTTTTCGGAGTCCGCAAAGGTTTTATCATTGTGGGGGTCGATGTATCTCAGAAAATACCACGACGACCCGGCCCATTGCGGCATGGTATCGGTCTCACGTTTCGCCGGACCGCCGCAGCGGGGACATTTGCAGTTGACAAATTCATCTATCTTGGCAAGCGGGCTCTCTCCTCCCTCGCCGGGGGCAAATTCCTTGACTTCCGGGAGTTTAAGCGGAAGCTCGTCTTCGGGAACGTCCACCATCCCGCATTTCGGGCAGTATACGATAGGTATCGGTTCTCCCCAGTAGCGCTGACGGTTGAATGCCCAGTCTTTCATCTTATACTGAACGCCCTCAACACCGATTCCTTTTTTCTCAAGATATTCTGTCATGACCGATATAGCCTCGGCTTTATCGGCGATGCCGTTCAGAAAATCGGAGTTGACTCTCGGACCGTCTCCGACGTATGCCGCTTTTTCAATATCTCCGCCGCTTACAACCTCGATAATGTCAAGGCCGAACTTTTTGGCGAAATCATAGTCACGCTCGTCGTGCGCCGGCACCGCCATAATTGCTCCGGTTCCGTAGCCCATCATTACGTAATCTGCGATATATATCGGAATTTTCTTGCCGTTTACCGGGTTTACGCCGCATATTCCCTCGATTTTGACGCCGGTCTTTTCTTTTACCAACTGCGTCCTCTGAAATTCGGTTTTCTTTGAACACTCCTCTCTGTATGCGACAAGCGCGTCCATATTTGAAATTTTGTCCGCGCACTTCTGTATAAGCGGATGTTCGGGCGCTATTACCATAAAGGTGACGCCGAAAAGCGTATCGGGACGTGTAGTGTATATACGCAGTTTTTCGTCGCATCCGTCCACGGAGAAATCGACAAAGGCGCCTTTTGACTTGCCTATCCAATTGACCTGCTGCTGTTTTATGTTCGGCAGGTAATCCACATGCTCAAGTCCTTCAAGCAGTTTGTCGGCGTATTTTGTGATTCGCAGATACCAGACGTCCTTTGATTTCTGAATTATTTCACTGTGGCATATGTCGCAGTGTCCTCCCTGTGAATCTTCATTTGACAGTACCACCTTGCACGAGGGGCAGTAATTTACAAGCGCGGTATCCCTGAACGCAAGTCCGTGCTTGAACATCTGAAGAAATATATACTGTGTCCATTTATAATAGTTTTCATCGGTTGTGTCGATAGTTCTTGTCCAGTCGAATGAAAATCCCACTCTTTTCAGCTGAGAGGTGAATTTAGCGATGTTCCGGTCTGTTACCTCTCTTGGATGTATGCCGGTCTTTATGGCGTAGTTTTCCGTAGGAAGTCCGAAGGCGTCAAAGCCTATCGGGAAAAGTACGTTATAACCCTGCATCCTTCTCTTTCTGCTTACTACTTCAAGCCCGGAGTACGCTTTAATATGACCGACGTGCATTCCGGCTCCGCTTGGGTACGGAAACTCTACAAGTCCGTAAAATTTCGGCTTGTCGGAATTGTCCTGCGCCTCAAAGATATGAGCGTTTTCCCATCTTTCCTGCCATTTCTTTTCAATGGCAAGGTAATCGTATTTCATTGATATATGTCCTCCTTAGTATGTTTAAAGTTAATAGTCGGATCACCGTGCGGAATACTGTTGAGATAAAAACAAAAAGCCCTCATCTCCAAAAAACAGAGACGAAAGCGCAATATCTTCCGCGGTACCACTCCGATTGACAGTAATCCACTCAATACGTACATTTAATACGTTTTCTCTGTAACGGGAGAATCCGTCTTTCCTACTCGAAAAAAACTTTCGGTCCGAAACTCAGGGGAGAGTTCGATATTGCACAAGCCTTTGTCTCGCACCGCCCGACAAATCTCTGAAGAACTTTTAAAGAATATCTTATGCCCCGTCATAGCCTTTTGACTTATTGTATTCTATTATAATACAAAACTAACTGTTTGTCAATAGCTGTTTTTAATTTTTTTGATGTCTTTTTGCACAAATGTCCGCTCGTGAAAAAGAGATAATTTTGTCATTTAAAATATTGAAGAGAATTTCCAAAGAGTATATAATTATATATAATGTTATTTATTAAAACACCGGTTTTTTATGCCGAT
>CASEEB010000142.1 GCA_949286815.1 uncultured Eubacteriales bacterium
ACACTGATTTTAAGCGTATTTATACGCAATGCCGTCTTTGAGGGTCTGTTGAATATTTCAAATATATTTTTGGTTCTCGTGGTTCCGTATATGTCCGTAAATTTATGACATATTTCCTCCGGAAAAGAGTATTTCACCGACAGATACCCGTAAATATCGGTATTTTCATCCGGATAATCAATTTTATCCTTTTGCCTTTCATAAGTCCGCAGAACCGCGTTCACCAAGCCCGCGAATCTTTGGGGCGCCAATCTTACAGTCTCGTTTACGGCGGCATACGTAGGTATTCTGTCAAGAAACATCATCTGATACAACCCGATTCTCAAAATTATCAGAATATCTTTATCGGTTTTATCAAAATTTTTCAGAAATTTTTTTATAATATAATCCAGAGTTATTCTGCGTTCTGTTACCCCCAGAACAATAATACTTGCAAGCGCCCTGTCAGACTTTTCAAGCCCGCTCTTTTTAAGCGCGCTGTCAATGGCAATATTGGAATACTGACCGTTATTCTCAATCTTCTTTAAAATTTCATACGCAAGCTTTCTCGGCATTCATCCCTCCGATTATACATTCTCAACGCGAAAGCAGAGTTTATAAACAATTGTAATTTTCAATTATCTGCGTCTTGACGCTCCGGCGGCTATCAGAATAAACCGGAAAAGATACGCAAGTGAGGTCGCAAGCGCCGCGACATATGTCATGGCGGCGGCGCTGAGCACCTTTTTCGCGCCGTCCAGATCGCTTCCGTACATCATTCCGCTTTCCTCAAGGATCTTAAGCGCTCTTCCGGACGCATTGAATTCCGTAGGCAAAGTGACAAGCTGAAAAAGAGTGCTTGTGGCAAAAAATATAATGCCGAGAAACATCAACAGCTCACCTACAAACGAGAAATACGAATAGGAATAAGTCACGCCTACCAATATAAGCCCTATCAGAAACAGAGGCATGGACAAAGTGGAGCCTATCTGAGTTACCGGAATGATAGCCGATCGAATCTTTATCGGCAAATAACCGGTGGCGTGCTGTACGGCATGTCCCGCCTCATGCGCCGCCACTCCTACGGCGGCAACGCTTCTGCTGTCATAGGTAGACTCGGAAAGTCTTATAACATTGGCTTTCGGGTCATAATGATCGGTCAGATGACCGCTTACCCTTTCGACTCTCACATGGTAAAGTCCGTTTCGATCAAGAATCGCCCTTGCCGCGTCCGCGCCTGACAGACCGGACGAATTCTGAACCTTATTATATTTGGAAAAAGACGACTGCACCTTTATCTGCGCGACCAATGCGAAAATCATGGCGGGCACAAGTAAAAGCAGAGTCCAGTCTCCCCAGAACAGTCCGAAAAACATATAATCACCTCGTCCCTAAAAAAGGGCTTTCAAAAAATTTTCGACGCTGAATAATCAACTTCTTTATTTTATTATAACTGCCTATTTTTAAATCTATTTAAACTAAATATTGTAATTTAATTATCACTTAAAAATTTCACCGACAGAAATTTTTCTGCCCCTTATAAAATCCCGCGCGCTCATTCTTCCCTTTCCCTGCGGAATAACCTCCAGAATCTTTACGCTGCCACCCGCGCACGCTATCCCGATACCTCCGTCAAGCGAAACGACGGTCCCAGGAGCCGCGTTGACCTGAGTGTCATCAGACGTCGCGCATTTACAGGAAACGACCTTTAAAATTTTGCCGTCCGGCGTATGAGTAAAAGCCAAAGGCAGCGGTGAAAGTCCTCTGACCAGATTGAAAATCTCCCTCGGTGTCTTTGAAAAATCAATCAGACAATCGTTTTTTTCAATTTTTGCGGCATATGTCGCCTCATTGTCATTCTGCTTTGACGGCGACAGTGTACCCGCCTTTAAGCTCTCTATTGTATTCAGCAAAGTCTGCGCGCCGCATAAAGCAAGTTTATCGTGTAAAGTTTCAAAATTATCGTTGTCCGAAATTTCCACTTCGGTCTTTTGCAGCATATCCCCGGTATCAAGTCCTTTTTCCATATACATGGTAGTGATACCGGTCTTTGATTCTCCGTTTATGATTGCCCTTTGAATCGGCGCCGCCCCTCTGTATTTCGGCAAAAGCGAACCGTGAACATTGATACATCCGTATTCTGGAAACTCAAGTACGTTTTCAGGCAACAGTTTTCCGTAAGAGACCACAACAATAAGCTCGGGAGAAAGAGATTTCAGCAGAGACGAAAATTCTTCTCCTTTAAGAGTGTTTGGCTGATAAACCGGTATGTTTTTTTCTTCCGCGTATATTTTCACGGCACACGGACAAAGTTTGTATCCTCTGCCCTTGGGCTTGTCTGGCTGCGTAACCGCCGCGACGATATCCTCTCCCGACTCATAAAGCGCCTTAAGTGACTCTCTTGCAAACTCCGGAGTTCCCATAAACAATATTTTCATTTATACGCTTTCCTCCATTCAATTACTTTTTTGAGAGATCGCGGTGCCTGAAAAATACATTTTACTCAAGCTCATCCTCCCGGAGCATACGTTCCACGATATCTATATAAAGCTTTCCGTCCAGATGGTCTATTTCATGGCAGAATGCCTGCGCCAAAAGCTCGGTGCCCACATACTCGACTGTATTGCCGTTTCTGTCAAGCGCCCGCACAACCACTCTCTCAGGTCTTTTCGTCAGACCGTATTTTCCCGGCACCGAAAGACAGCCCTCGATACATTCACGCTCTCCCGAAGCCTCTATTATTTCGGGATTTATAAGTTCGATAAGCTTTCCCGGTTCGGCTTCGATAACCACGATTCTGCGAAGCACTCCTACCTGAGGCGCGGCAAGCCCGCATCCGTTTGCCGCACGCATGGTCTGCGCCATATCATCAATCAAAGTAAGTATTCTCGGCGTTATTTTATCTACCGGTCGGCTCTTTTTTCTGAGGGTCTCATCCCCGACCTTAAGTATTTTTAATTTTGCCATAAAACAAATCCTTTCTGCGAAATTTATTATGCACGTATAAAAAATCAATATATAATATTACAGATATCAGTATTATATGTAAAATTCACCCGGACTTTATGCTTAATAGCGGAGCAATGAATGAGGAAGCTTACTTACAGACAATTTTGCAAACGTTTGCGACAAGCGGCAGGAGCGCCGGCTCCGCCGGATTTCATGATTAAACTGACACCGAAAGTCGGATACGCCCGCCGACCGGAACGCGGGGGATATATGCGCTATATTATAATCCCGTAGGATTAAAATCCACGCTGACAGTGGATCTGCCCGCGCCCTCCCTGCCGAATTTAATAAGCAACTGCGAGAACATTTCGCGGCTGCGTTTATTGAGACGGCATTTAATGACTATTCTCATCCTGTATTTTTCTTCCACCTTGTACACCGGCGCCTCAAAGGGTCCGAACACTATCATGCTGACGTCCGAAAAATTTGTTTTCAGCATAATATCTATTTCCTCTCTCAGTCTTTTGGAAGTCAACGCGGTCTGTTTTTCGTCGGGTGAAATTATATTCAGAAGCGCAATATCACAATAAGGAGGAAAAACAAGCAGTTTCCTGAGCCTTATTTCGCTTTCATAAAACGACTCATAGTCCTGACGGCACGCCATTTTTATCACATCGTTATCGGGGTTGTTCGTCTGAATTATTGCCATCCCCTTTTTCTCGGATCTCCCCGCGCGCCCGATGACTTGAGTAAGCATTGCAAACGTGCGCTCGTTGGCGTGATAATCGTCAAGATACAAAGACATGTCCGCCAGCAGCACGCCTACAAGAGTAACTCCCGGGAAATCATGACCCTTTGTCACCATCTGTGTCCCGATAAGCACATCCGCCTCACGGTTTTTGAATTGGGACAGCATCCTCTCATATGATTGCTTTTTTCCCGTGCTGTCGGCATCCATGCGCAAAATTTTTTTTCCGGGCAAAAATTCCGAAAGCTCCTGCTCTATTTTCTGAGTTCCGAATCCGACCTTAACAAGATGCTCCGATGAGCAATTGGGACATTTTTCGGGCAACTGCGCTTTATACCCGCACCAATGACAGAAGAGAAACCCCCGGTCATATCTTCCCGACACCGTATGATAATTCAGCGATATCGAACAGTGAGGACATGTAATTACCTCCCCGCAGCTTTTACAGCTTATCATTGTATTGTATCCGCGGCGGTTAAGGAACAGGATTGCCTGATCTCCCTCATCCGTCACGCGTTTAAGCTCGCTGACGAGGCGGGCGCTCAGAGGCGAACGTCT
>CASEEB010000143.1 GCA_949286815.1 uncultured Eubacteriales bacterium
CGGCACGGTGGAGGGCGTGGAGCCCTCCTCGCTTTCCTTAACTATAGTCACTTCGGTTTCTGCATTACAAAAAATGTGTCAATACGTAGTTTTTTTCACGTATTGACACACCGATAAAAAATATTGCGGCAGATTTTGATTTTTTTTCGTAAAACCGCTTGAAAAACACGAAAGAATCTGCTATAATATTTTTCAAGGTGCCGGGTTATCCGGCAGCATGGGTTTCACATGCGGGGCTTTGTTTCCGATGTTCAAAGTCCTCCTTTTTTTGTTTCATTAAACAAAGACGAACCAAACGGTTTTTCGATATATAAATTTTTTCTCTTGTCACAGAAAGCCTAAAACGAGGATAGGCTCAACTGACTTTACTGACTTCACTGCTCTGTCTTGCCTTTGCAAGGCATTTTTCGCAAATCGGTCTTTCAAACAAAGAGGTGTTAAGCCCTTCCTCGGAACCGCAGATACAGCAAGTGGGCACCGAGGGACGTACCACTATCTCGTTGTCAACACAACGGATATTTACAATGCTTTTTTCTCTCAGGTTCAATGCTCTGAGCGCTTCAACCGGCAGAACAACTCTGCCAAGCTCGTCCACCTTTCTCAACATCGTAGGCTTTCGGTCTTTGCTCAGATGAAGTTCACCGTTTTCAAAGGTAATACAAAGTGTTGCCCCTGTTTCTATATTAAGAAACTCTCTTATCTGGATGGGAAGCACTACTCTTCCAAGTTCGTCGATTTTTCTCATGATATTAAGGTTCATGACTTTAATCTCCTGTAAATTGTAAATTTCATCCTCTACGCCTATATTTTACCATATTTGTATGTCGAATACAAGTGAAATGTGCGACCGAAAAAAATTTTTTTATTTTTATCGGTTTTTTTGTTTTTTAAATTATGCTTATAAAGACCTGACAAAATCCCGGCAACAGTAAAAAAGCAAGGGCTTCTTTGAAAATGTCCCTGCTTTTTTACCGTATTTTTGTCCCTTGGGTTTTTCCGTATCTTTGATATGCGTATCTTTGATATGCGTTTCTTCAATATGCGTCTCTTGTGAGCACCGCTGTATTGAAACACGAAAAAAGTTTTGGCAAACTTCGACTTTTTTCATAAAACCACTTGAAAAACACAGAATAATCTGCTATAATATTCTTCAAGGTGCCGGTAACCGGTAGCATGGGTTTCCCATGCAGGGCTTTGTTTCCGATGTTCAAAGCCCTCCTTTTTTTGTTTTGTCAAACAAATACAAACAAAAAATCTTTTCGGTCCGCTTTATCCACGTTCCGAAGTATTAGCTTACCCAAGCGCGACATCCAATGTCATCATAATTACAAAGCCTGTCATTACTCCCCAAGTCCCGTAATGAGGATATTTTAAAAGCTTGGCGTCCGGAATCAGGTCTTCAGCCACGACAAAAATCATGGCGCCTGCCGCAAGCGACAAAAACCACGGCTGCGCGGAGGTCAGATTTGAAGCGAGAAAATACCCGACGACCGCAAACACAGGCTCCACCGCTCCGCTGCCGGCTCCGTACAAAAACGCTTTCTTACGGCTGCCCGTAGCGTTTTTTATAGGAAGCGACACCGCCGTACCCTCGGGAAAATTCTGTATCGCCATGCCAAGCGCGAGTCCCAACGCGGAAATAAAGGCTCCGTGCTCACCGGTTGCCGCCGCCGCACCGAACGCGAATCCGACGGCAAGCCCCTCGGGAATATTATGAATCGTCACCGCGAGAAAAAGCTTAGCCGATTTTTTCAGATTGCTGGGCAAGCCCTCTTCTTCGTTTGTGCGGCTGTGAATATGAGGCACGATCTTGTCAATGACGACCATAAAGACCCCGCCAATGACAAAACCGACCGCCGCGGGAACAAAACTCCAATTTCCGAACGATTCCGCTCCCTCAATGGAGGGAATGAGCAGCGACCAGACAGACGCCGCGACCATTACTCCGGATGCAAAGCCCAAAATCAGCGCGTTCAGCTTCGGGGACATTTCCTTTCTGAAAAAGAATACCAACGACGCCCCGGCGGTCGTCGCCAGAAAAATTATCAAAAAACCTATAACAGTCAACAGTGTATTGCTCAATTTCAACCCTCCTTTTTTCCGAAAAACGCGCTCAGTTAATTACATAATAATATATTTTGCGGTCAACTTAAAAAAATTTACTTTTCTTTACGCGAAAACAGCCCCCGTTTTTCATAAGACCCGCTCTCCGCGTTTTTTACAATGTATCCCTGTTGTTCGATTGCCTGCTTTATCATTTCCGGATTTGTCCCGTCCTGTGCAATCACCTCGGTCTTTCCCTTTTTATGAGATGAACTGACTTTCCTTACTCCTTCCACACGACGCACAGCATCGTTGATATGCGCCTCGCACATCCCGCACCGCATACCGTCAACTTCAATTTCAATCTTAATCATATTTATCATACTCTCCTTTCGCGCAATTATGCGCAATTTTGTAAGATTATACACAGTCAGATTTTTGTTTTTGTACGCATGTCAGTTAGTCAAATATAACCCGCGTGCAAAAAACACATCGGACTGAAATCCGACAGACTTTTAATTTGTCAGTCATGTTATCAGAGAAACGCCGCCAAAAGCATATTAAACAGCATTTAATTGACAGCTTTGCGCTGTATACATTATATCACACATATTTCTCTTTTGCAATAGGAAATTCTTTTTTATTATATGAAAGGTCCTTCGGAACAAAAAATATATTTTCTGATTATTCCCGCCATATAAATTAGATATTATTCATAAAACAAGTTGACAAATGTTTTGAATTATGGTATCATAATTCCAAGGATAGCCGGTTTAAAGAAAACTTTATTAAACTCACCAATTGATTTTTTGCCAATCCTATAAGGTGAAAAGGAGGCTGCAATGAAAAAATTTATTATCGCATTATTATGTCTTACAACAATGTTTACACTTATCGGATGCTCAACCGGCAAAAAAGAGTCTACGGATAGCTCCGATGAATCTGATATCGCCCCGCATACCGAGACAAATAAAACAGAATCTTTCGGCAATTCGGGCAATGATACAGGATACAATATGATGGCGAGCATGGAATATTTGACTTTTGAAGACGCCTGCGAGCTGGTCACCGACGCGGTTGTGGCAACCTTTGAGGGAAGCCGTCCCTACGGAGCCTCATTCACAGAATACGAGTTCACCGTCAAAAACCGTCTGTTGGGAAATGCCCCCGAAAGCATTTGCGTATACGCGATGGATATCAATGTTTATGTGGGGCACGAGTCGTTGAGCGGTTACAACGAACAGGAATTGTATCTTGAACACGGAAAGGATTATCTGCTGCTTTTGGAGCATTGGACATCGGTATACAATAAGGTGGATAAATATCATTTTATCTGCAATATTGTTATTGATACCGATACAATAAGCAACAGCACCATGTACAATCAGCCGATTATCTCACATTCAAGCGGCTTTGATTTCGCGCACTCGGATTTACAGTCAACAACGGCATATATCTCGGAATTGATAAAAAACAACAAGCCTTCCGCGCAACCCGCAAAAATAAACAATCTGAACGATTTGGTCTCTTTGTCCACCGACATAGTAGTTGTCACTGTAGACAAACTCGAACAAACAGTCAAAAATGACTTCAGAGACACCGAGTTCTATTCATGTACGGTAAATGAAACGCTAAAAGGCAACATTCAGGTCGACTCTCAAATCGAAATAATTTTTTTCAGCGGCAGCGTACGACCCGGAGATGAAATAATTGTCGCGCTAAACAATTATGACAACGCGACATATTATCGCCTGACCTCAAAAGAAAGTGTTATGCCGACAAACAAAAAAAGCGAGATACTTTCAATCATAACCCAATAATGTTTTTGAAAAATTCTCGTTAATTCCAAAAGTAAATTCCACTGTGGAATTTACTTTGGGAATTCACTTTTGAAAAATTCTTTTCCGGAAAGCCAATAAAGTTGACAAATTCTATTGACAAAACAAGCGATGTATGGTATAATATTGAAATAGTACGGCTTAATTTGTACAAGCCGTCTCTCTACCGCACAACTGTTTACCGTGCGGTCGTTTCTAAGTCCATAGGGAGGTGTAAAAATGGAAAACGCAATCAATTCTTATGAAACCTTGTTCATCACCGACATAAGCGCGGGTGAAGAGGCCGCCAAGGCAACGATTGACAAGTTTACGGCATTGATAAGCGCTAACGCCGCTGAGGTCATTGAGGTTTCCGAGTGGGGCAAAAAACGTCTCGCTTATCCTATCAATGACAAGCCGGAAGGCGC
>CASEEB010000144.1 GCA_949286815.1 uncultured Eubacteriales bacterium
GCTATGCTTTGCCGAATTTTTTTCTTCATCGCTTTTCCTCCACCGTCAGCCCGATCATTTCAGTCCGGAATGTGACATAGTTTCCATAACAGAGCTTTGTGAAATTATAAATACCAGTATCGGCGGTATCATAAGAATCACTCCTACCGCACTTCCCGCGCCTGTTCTGGCAATACCTCCTGCCGCCAGAGTCTGCAGTACCGACGGAAGCATTTTAAGCTGCTCGCTGTAAACATACTGAACGCCGGTAGCATTCCACATTGACTGAAAGGTAAAAATAACAAGAGTCATTATCGCAGGTTTCACCGCAGGCATAACAATTCTGAAAAAAATTCTGAACTCACCTGCTCCGTCAATTCTTGCTGCCTCGAGTGTCGCATCCGGAATCGCGGTAATTATAAACTGCTTCATCAGAAATACACCCATAGTTCCCGACATTGCCGGCAGCAGAATAGCCCAATAGGTATCAACCATTCCGAGCTTTGCAATTACAATATACTGCGGAATCGCTGTAACCTCCTGTCTGAACAAAAGAGTCCAGACAATAATCTGGGAAAGAACAACAACTCCCGGAAAATTGACTTTTGCAAGCGGATAAGCCGTAAGTGAAGCAATGACGACATATACCGCCGTTCCGATTACCGAAATACCGACACTGTTTGCAAGGTAGCGCGTAAAAGGCACATAAAGGTTATCTGTAAGTCTGAGCACCTGTCTGAAATTATCAAACGTAGGGTTACGCACAAAAAATTTCGGCGGATATGCAAATATTTCATTTATCGGCTTAAGCGACTGAACAATACTGTATAAAATAGGCAGTATCATAAACGCACCCACAACAGCCAAAAAAATAAAAATCATTATTGTGCCGCCGAGCGAACGCGACAGCCTCACCCTTTTGCGGCTTTTATATTCTAAAATTTGTTTTTTTATAAAATTTTGCTTTTCAGGCATCAGCTGTCACCTCAATTCTCCGAATATTTCTTCAAGACCTTATTAACAAGCAGCCATGATGCCATCATCAATATAAACAGCACGACCGCGATAGCTGAGGAATATCCCATTTCGAACCTTACCGTCCCGTAATCAAGCATATGCAAAAGCAGCGTATGTGTGGAATAGTTTGAACTTGGGAAACCGGTAAGCGCCTGGTTGACAGAACCGACCGCAAAAGCCGTGGAAATCTGCATTACAGCGCCGAACATAAGCTGCGGACCCATTTGAGGAAGTGTGACATAGAACAGCTCCTGCCAACGGTTTTTTATACCGTCGATCGCCGCCGCTTCAAAATACGAACGGTCAAGCGACTGCAAACCCGCAACAAACGATAAAAAGCCCGTACCCAGACTCATCCAAATCAAAACAATGATTACAACCGCAAAGCTGTATTTCGCGTCGGTAAGCCAGTTGACAGGATCCTGAAGTATACCGAGCGAAGAAAGAACTGAGTTCGCAAGTCCTTTGGAATCACTGGCAAAAATAAACTGCCAAATAAAATAAATATTGCCCGCCAGTGTAGGTGCATACATAACAAGTGTTATAAACTTTCTTAACGCAGGATTCAACTCGTTAATAAGCCATGCCACAACAAAACTGAGCAAAAATCCGACAGGACCTGTAACAACAGCAAAAATCAAAGTGTTCTGAAGTGCTTTGAGGAAAATCTCATCATCGAACAAAAGGCGTATGTAATTATCAAATCCGGTAAATTCAGGGAGCTGAACCATATCAAAGGAGGTAAAACTTAAAACAACCGCAGAAATAACCGGTATAAATATAAACAGGAAGAAAATAAGAAAAAAAGGTGCAATCATAACATAATATACACTGTTTTTCTTAATTCTTCTCGCCAGAGGTACATTACTGTTCTTTTTCATTTTGCACCTCCTGAATGTTCATCCAAATGGAATTCCCTGCGTTTTCTGGAAATTTCCGAATTCATGTCATTGTTGTATATCAGTAATTGTCTGCGCGCATCAAGATCCTCGTCAACAGATGTCCTGAATGCGCTGGTCAGTGAACGGCTGATGACATAGCTGCCCGGGATCTGCTCAACTGCAGTAACGCTTTTCCACTGCTCGGTCAGAATCTTATACTCATTTCCAGTCCATCCGAGACTTTCCATAGCAACGGTGTTTGCCGGAGTATAACGGGCGGCTACACCCATTATTGATTCAAGCCTGTTGCCATAGACTGCCTGGGTTTCGCTGCCGGTCCACCACTCTATAAATTCAAAGGCTTCATTTTCTATGCCCTTTTCAAGACAGGAGTTGAGCATAATGGCGGCGGTTCCGGTTGAGGTT
>CASEEB010000145.1 GCA_949286815.1 uncultured Eubacteriales bacterium
ATTTGGAAACTGCAATCTATTTTCATTGCGTTCCTGATCAGTACAAATGGTTTATAAAATCATATGCTATTCCTATGGAAGAAGCCGCTATTCATCCGGAAAAATTTGCAGAAACTTTGGATGAGTATCTGAAAAACTGCTGTGTTACGATTGAAAGGAACTCTTGGTACCGGGAATTCTATGATTTCTGCACAATAATAATGAAAGAACGTATGACTATGCAGAAACGCAGGTACAAGGATATTATCTCGGCGTACATCAGCTTACTGATGCAGCAGTCCGCATACTTCACAAGATCAAAAATTGAGTATTCCATATACGGGATATTAGAATCTGGTGAGCCGCTTTATCAAAAGTGTGTTCATCCTTATTTAGATCTTGGTGTATATGATCTCGAAAAAGATTTGTTAAAGGATAAAGTATTAAACCCTCAGCAGCTATACGAAGCATTTAAAAAATATGGATATGAAGTTCATTCACTTCAGGAATGGGCTGCTATAAACAGCATGAATATGACTTATGAAAACAATACTTTCAGGATGGTTCCGTATATTGATGAGCGCACTGCCTTTGTCGCCATCGATGATCCATATGTTCCCTATTCATTACATTTCCCAAGAATTTGGAAAAAGACAGATGTCTACCAGGAGTGCTTGAAAGAGCGTAATTATTTGCTCCCGGCCGGTGGCATTACTGCGAGCTATGTAAATGCCGGAGATATCTGCGAGATCCGATTTATCGAAACAATATACGATAATGAAATTGTTATGCTGTATCGAGTTTCCACATATGGAAATGGACAGTTTTCCGGTTACTATTATACAAAATCAGATGTATTCTACAGCATTTATGAGGAATCCATTGGACCGATGCACGAACAGATAAAAAACTTTGTGCTCGAAAACTATATGTTGCTCACTTGCGATTATGAAATACGAAATAAAAGGAACCATGCGATTCGCCAGACGGAAGACCTGGCTGGGGAGTTCCACTACCCAGATCAGCCACTGGTTTTGTATAAATACCGTTCTGCTGTCAGATCAAAAACAGCAAGTAAGAAACGCTATGTTGAACAGATCTATCATAAGGAAGACTATCAAGAGGAAATAAAGACACGTGTAGGATATATACGCAATCTCCCACCAGGACAGCACGCATCAGATACTGCACGTCAAAATGCGAAACAGCTCGGCTTCAAACTTGCAGCCGGAAAAACATATGTAAGATCTCATACTTACAGGATATATCATAAGCTCAAGACTAATATCTAACAATAAATGGAGGTTTACGATGAATTTTGAAACAGCATTCCGAGAGTACTTCGAGGGCAATAATTTCATTCAGAAATGCTCTCATAGAATCTGGCATTTGAATATTATTTTTGTGGCTCCAGACAAGACAACAGATGAAACTCAGTTTGATCTGCATCCTGAAGATGTAGATTGGAACAATTGTGCCTGCAAAGATTTAGAACAATGTTGGCATGATTTTTGCCTGGAAAACAACTTTGATGAAAACTCAATTATATCAATCGAGCTTGATGCACATGAAATGTGAGGAATTAGTATATGGATAAGATTCGAAATGAAAAATATCTACAGATTATAAAGAGAGCAGAGCGTGAGGGAATTTTCACAGGCACAAGGATATCTGCCCTTATGGACATTGAAAATGCGGACGAGACATTCGAACTATGCCTTGATGACTGGCTCAACGCAGATATTTTTGATTTTACACATGACTTTTTAGGAATCCTTGATAATATCAAGAGAAACCGATATCCTGCGAGAGATTTCGGCTATTTTATTCCTAGGTTTTCAAAAAAGGGGCAGGAAGGGAGCTGTGATAACTAACTATTATAAATACATACAATTCAGGGGCAATCGGAATTAGTCGATTGCCTTTTGCATTAGTGTAACACTTACCACAAAAGGAGGATTGAAATGCATATACATAAATTTGCTGATTTATGCGAATTTTCAGAAATTGGTGTAAACGGTACTTTCGAAGAAACGCAAAAATATAGGCAGTTTCTTAAAAATCTTCATCCAAGGCAAATATTGAATATGCAGATCTCTTTAGCATTGTATCAGGTTGTATATAGTTACACCACAATTCGCGGCAATTATCGAGAAGGGAAGAAATATTTTTTTGCCAATCTCGGAGAACACGAAGAACTTGATATCGAAATTTATATAAAAGTGAGCGATTGGATTGATGAAGAAAACAGGCTTCGACCATATCGGGCTGTATCCAATGTGGAAATTCTGGATATATCGCGAGTGGCATATGCAATTCTGACACTTTGATCCAAAGAAATATATACAATATGACTTCTAAATTCCCTGTTTAAGGGTTTCCGCAAGGTATCAGATGATTGCGCATCAAAATACCGAAAAAAGCAATCGGCAAGCGGTGTAAAAGTACACGCCGGTAAGAATGGACTTATCCGTCTCTAGCAAAATAATTTTTACGGAGATGGAGAATGAAACATATTGTAAATTTCAGCGGTGGGAAAGATTCCACCGCTATGCTGATACGAATGATAGAAGAGGGGATGCCCATTGATGATATAGTTTTCATCAAGGTTATGGCAAC
>CASEEB010000146.1 GCA_949286815.1 uncultured Eubacteriales bacterium
ATGGCGTAAGCAATATTTCGGTTATATAAGTGATATTCAATGACAGGGAAATACAGAAAGATTGCTGAAAATTTTGCGGCAAACCTTGGTCGGATTTCAGAGGACGACGGCGTTTGAGTAAGTTTTCGATGTCGAAAAAAGAAAGGCTGGCTCAATTTAATGAGTCAGCCCGGAAAATTTCACTTTCGGTCAACAAATTTCCGAAGACGCATTATGCAATCCGATGTGGTCAGATGTGACTTTTCATTGTTTCGATATTTTTCTCTTCAAATTTGATTATTTCTCTCGCGAGCGCCAGAGCGTCCTCGGATACACCGGAATTTTCGTATTCACGGAGAATTTTCAGAGTGTCGGTAACGCCCATTGTGGAACCTTCTACCACCATCTGCGCCAGATGGCTGTCGGAGGAGTCTGTAAGTGTGTTCATGGTCATTCCGATGCTTGCCCACATTTTTGTCATTACGTTTTCGTCTTTAGCTTCGCAGCCGGCGTCATGAAGCAGCTTTCTTGCCTGTGACGCGAATTTTTCGTATCCGTTGAGCTGTTCGGTGAGATCGGTCTTGAATTTGCCGTCGGTTGCCTTGGGCATGAGCTTTATAATCGAATCCGATCCCATTTTAACGTTTTTATAAAGCTGTTCAATCATTTCGCTGTTTTTTGTTTTTGTCTGTTCCATATATTTTACGATACCTTTCTGAGCATTTGAGTATGTCAGTATATTTCAAATATAAATCTTACTGTTCGGAAACAGTCGGATTGTTAAGTTTAAATTTAAATGCACTTATAGTATGTGTTCTTTTTATTGCTTTATGCAAAAACATGTGAAAAATTTTGTGTTTATTTAATTTTATGATATATGATAAAGGTAAGGGTAAGGATATGAGTAAAGTAAACGCTGTTGTATATACTTCAAACACGGGACACACATATGAATACGCCAAGATGGTTGCCGAGTATACGGGACTGCCGATATACAGTCTCAAAGAAAAAAATAAACTTAAAAAGAACTCGTCTGTCATTTATATGGGGTGGCTTTTTGCGAGCACGGTTAAGGGATACCGCAAGGCGGTAAAAAGATTTAAAGTTGCCGCGGTAATCGGCGTAGGTCTCTGCGGTACGGGTGAACTTATGGAAACGGTGCGGATTTCAAATTCGATTCCTGAAAATGTCGCGCTTTTTACGGTGCAGGGAGGCATGGATCACAGTAAGCTCAAGGGCATTAATAAACTGATGATAAACGCGCTTTTGAAAAGTATGTCAGGTAAAAGTGACATGTCAAAAGAGGCAGAGGAACGTCTCGCTTTGTTGCGGCAGGGCGGGTATTTTGTAAGCCGTGATAATCTTGCGGACTTTTTTAAGTGGTATAATACTGATAATATTTAGAATATAAAGCTTTGATTCCGATGTTTAATATCAGGCACACGTACTTAATGTATCCCGAAGCTTATTTTCTGTAATTGTTTGTCGGAATTGTATAAATTTTTATTTTTTGCCGGAAAATTTTCACAGCCGGTTTTTTAATGCTTTGCTGAATCTTAGTTGAACCTGTGGTATAATACTTTACGTTCCCGTGGTTTTGCGAAGATTTCAAAGATTTGGCGTTGCGAATAAGGAGAAGTCATGCGAAAGAGGGCGGATTTGGTAAAAAAACACCTTAAGAGTGTATTTATAATGTTCGGGGTTTTACTTGCTTCGTTCATAATGAGTTCACTTATGCAAAATGTCTTCAACTGCGGTGAACAGGTGACAAATATTTTTATGTTCGCGGTTTTTCTTGTTTCCTTTCTGACAAAAGGATACATATACGGAATTCTGACGGCTTTCATCGGTGTTCTGGCGGTAAACTACGCTTTTACGTTTCCTTATTTTGATTTCAGCTTTTCGGCGGCGGAGAATATTTTTTCGGCCGTCGTGATGATTGTGCTGTCGCTTATGACAAGCACTCTTACCGTTAAGCTCACAAAATGGAAGACCGTTAAGGCGGAAAGCGAGAGGGAGAGAATGAGAGCAAATCTTTTGCGCGCGGTGTCTCATGATTTGCGTACTCCTCTTACAACTATTTACGGCTCAAGCTCGGCTATTCTTGACAATTATGAAATACTTACGGATGAACAGAAAACAAAGATGGTCACGGGAATAAAAGAAGATTCGGAATGGCTGATAAGAATGGTTGAAAATCTTTTGTCTGTCACGCGCATTGACAGCGGAAAGGTCAAAATTATAAAAACCCCCACCGTGCTTGAGGAATTGGTGGACTCTGTTTTACGTAAGTTTAAAAAGCGTTATCCGAATCAGCAGGTAGATATAGATATTCCCGATGAGATGGTCGTGATACCGATGGACGCCATCCTTATAGAGCAGGTCATTGTAAACATTCTCGAAAACGCGGTTCAGCACGCTGTAGGAATGACAAAACTGTGCTTTAAGGTTTTTGTGCTTGACGAAAAAGCTATTTTTGAGATAAGCGATGACGGTTGCGGTATAGAAAAAGAACGGCTTGATAAAATTTTTACGGGATATTACAATTCTGAGGAGCAACCGTCGCAGACAGAAAAACGCAACGCGGGTATAGGTCTTTCTGTATGCGCGACAATTATAAAAGCGCACGGAGGCACAATAACGGCGCAGAATTCAAAAGGGGGAGGGGCAGTATTCCGCTTTTCACTTGATACGGAGGTAAATGACCCGAATGAACAACAATAAATATAAAATACTCATGGTGGAGGACGAGGAAAACATACGCACGTTTGTCGGCGCGCTTCTTGAAGCGAATGGCTTTCAGGTTATTTTGGCAAAAAAGTGCTCCGAGGCACAGCTGTTGTACGCGTCTTACATTCCCGATCTTGTAATACTTGATCTCGGACTTCCGGACAAGGACGGGATTTGTTTTCTGCGCAATATAAGGGAAAGAGATCCGACGCCGGTGATCATACTTTCGGCAAGAAGCGATGAGAACGAAAAGGTGAAAGCGCTCGATATGGGAGCGAACGATTACGTGACCAAACCGTTCGGGTCAGCGGAGCTTTTGGCGCGGGTGCGTTCGGCGCTTCGCAGCAGCCGGCACAGCGCGCAGGAAGGCCATCTTCCGGGCGGCAGGTTTACCGTCGGGGAGCTTGTGATTGAATATGACGCGAGGCGTATATATATAAAGAACGAGGAAATAAAACTGACACAGACCGAATACAATATAGTGTCCTTCTTGTCCGAGCATTGCGGAAAGGTGATGACGTATTCGGCAATAATCAAAGCTATATGGAGGGAATATCCCGATGAGGGGAGTATTAAAAAGCTTCAGGTAAATATGGCAAACATACGAAAAAAGTTCGGCGCTCGGCCGGGTGAGAACAACTATATAGTCAACGAACTCGGCGTAGGCTACCGGATGAACGGAGATAACTGATATGCGTGGATTTATAAAAAAACAGTCGCCGGGGCGTATTATCGCTTTCGGATTCGCGTTTGTAATACTTTTGGGCTCGGTATTGCTGATGCTGCCGTTCAGCGTTCAGGACGGGGTTGAGCTTGATTATATAGACGCATTGTATACGTCTACAAGCGCGGTTTGTGTGACCGGACTTATCGCGGTAGACGCGGGAGATACTTTTACTCCGATAGGACAGATTATCCTGGCTTTGCTTATACAAGTAGGAGGCTTGGGCGTGACGACGGTAGGCGCCGGCGTAATACTGGCGATGGGGCGAAAGGTCAATCTGCAGGGCAGAAATCTTATTCAGGAAGCGATGAATCTCGATTCCGGAAAGGGAGCCGTAAAGTTTATCAGAGACATTTTTATAACGACCGTAATCATAGAATTGCTCGGAGCGGCTTTAAGCTTTATTGTTTTTGCGGGCGATTATCCGCCGCTCAAGGCAATAGGTATCAGCCTTTTTCATTCGGTAGCGGCGTTCAATAATTCGGGATTTGATATTTTGGGAAATTATCAGAATCTGATACCGTATCAGGACAACGTATTACTTAATCTTGTTACGTGCGCTCTGATATTTTTCGGCGGTATAGGCTTTCTGGTCATCAGGGAATTGTGGACCAAAAAGTGCCGCTGGAAAAAACTTTCGATGCACGCAAAGGTGGTGCTGTCAGTCAGCGCGGTACTTATAATCGCGGGTACTTTGCTTATTAAGCTCACTGAGGATGTCACTTGGCTCGGAGCGTTTTTCCACAGCGTATCCGCGAGGACGGCGGGATTTTCGACATATCCGCTCGGAAGCTTTTCAAACCCGGGACTTTTGGTGCTTATCGTTCTGATGTTTATCGGAGCATCTCCCGGATCTACCGGAGGCGGTATAAAGACGAGTACGTTTTTTGTATTGCTGCAGGGAATAAAATCGGCGGCAACAAACAAATCGGAAAAGGCATTCAGATACGCTATTCCGAGGGAGGCGTTCAGGAAAGCCTCCGTAATAACCTTGCTTGCGCTTTCTGTGGTGCTTGTCTCAACTTTTCTGATAACCATATTGGAGCCGCAGATACGGCTTGTGGACGCGATTTTTGAAATGACCAGCGCGTTCGGTACGGTGGGATTGTCTACCGGGATAACCCCCGATTTGTCGGTTGGGAGTAAGGTTATTTCTATAGTTGTTATGTATATAGGACGGCTTGGACCGCTTACCATAGCCTCACTCTGGTATTTTTCCAGAGGTGAAAGAGTCAGCTTCCCGGAAGGCAATATTGCAATCGGATAAAGCGGCGGAAAGGAACTTTAATCATGTTTGGAAAAGGTAAAAAAGAAAAACTTATATACGGAATAGTGGGTTTGGGACGTTTCGGATACGCATTGGCGACAGAACTCGCGCAGTCCGGAGCGGATTTGATAGTGCTTGACAGGGATGAGGAAAAAATTGCCGCGGTGCGAGATCTGACAGAAAACGCGTTTGTGGTAAAGAGCCTTGATAAAAAAACACTGCTTGATACCGGACTTAAGAACTGCGACGTCGCGGTGGTGTGTATAGGAGAACATATAGATACCTCTATTCTCACGACGCTGAATCTTGTCGGAATGGGTATTTCCACTGTCGTGGCTAAGGCAACCAGCATTGAACACGGGGAAATTCTCGAAAAGCTTGGCGCGGAAGTGGTTTATCCTGAGCACGATATGGCGGTAAGACTTGCGCATAAGCTTGAAACCTCCCGCGTTTTGGATTTTGTCCAGCTGAGTGAAAAGATCAATATATCCAAGCTTCTGATTCCCGATAAAGCCGTGGGTAAAACCGTGCTTGATGTCAATCTGCGTTCGCATTTCGGATTGAACATAATAGCTATTGAAAACGGCAATTCGGTAATAGAGACAGTCAATCCGGATTATACCTTCCGTGAAAAGGATATACTTTATCTTTCGGGAAGCAAGGAAGGCTTTTTCAAGCTTTCAGAATGGGCAAGCAATTGATTATTTCAAACCCGACATACAAGTGAACTGTGTATATACTGTGTATATAAAGAATTTTTTGAGGTTTTTGCGGGATTAAATTCCGGAAATGGCTCAGTAAAATTAATTGCGTTTAAAGGGGTCTTCGCTCAGAAGACCCCTTTAACAATATTCTTAACCGAAATTTCACATTATCTTTACCAAATCTTTGCCTTGAGTATGGTATAATGTATGCAGTGCGAAAAAATCAGTAAATTGTCATTTTACCGACTGCGTTTGAACATACGATGTCCTTGAGGTCATTTAAATCCCGACATTTTAACTTCACAAATCGGTTGGAGGTTGAAACCGTGTCGGAATTATTAATGAGGGAATTGCAATTTTTTCGTCTATATTTGAATTTGTGCCTGCCGAACAGACCGGATACGCAACACATGATTGATGTAGCTTGTTTTTTGTTTGATCGGCAGGTTTTATTGCGCGGAGATGTGTAAAAGAACAGATGCACTGATTTATTTGCTGTCAATAATATTTTTCTGTATGTTTTTTTACGGCTTAAGGAAATAAATCAGAAACTATCGGATTTGATAAATTTTATTTGCGCCGCTTATGGCGGCATGGGAGATTAAAATGGATATTTTTGATGTCTTGACATTGATCGGAGGATTGAGCCTTTTCCTGTTCGGAATGAATCTTATGGGTCAGGCACTTGAAAGAAGCGCCGGAAAAAAGCTTGAGATAATGCTCGGAAAGCTCACTACCAACAAGGCGGCGGGACTGCTGACCGGACTTGGCGTTACGGCGGTCATTCAGAGTTCATCGGCTACAACCGTAATGGTTGTGGGCTTTGTAAACTCCGGACTTATGAACCTCCGTCAGGCAATAAATGTTATCATGGGCGCCAACATAGGTACTACCGTCACCGCGTGGATTCTGAGCCTCGGAGGAATTTCGGGAGACAACATTTTCTTGCAGCTTTTAAAGCCGACGTCTTTTACGCCCGTGCTTGCATTGGCGGGAATTATAATCTATATGTTTTGCAAAAGCAGCAGGAAAAAGAACATAGGTGTTATTTTCCTCGGCTTTGCGGTCCTGATGTTCGGAATGGATATGATGACCGGAGCGGTTTCCGGACTTGCAGATGTCCCCGCATTCCAGGAGATGTTTCTCATGTTCCAGAATCCGATTCTCGGTGTGCTTGTGGGAGCGGTACTGACGGCTATAATTCAGTCAAGCTCCGCTTCCGTAGGTATACTTCAGGCTCTTGCCGCAACCGGACAGGTTACATACGGAGCCGCGATTCCGATTATCATGGGACAGAACATCGGAACCTGTATAACCGCCATACTTTCTTCTTTCGGTACGAATAAGAACGCCAAGCGCGCGGCGCTTGTGCATCTTTCCTTTAACGTCATTGGAACTGTCGTCTGGCTTACCGTATTTACGGTGATAAACGCTATTTTCGCTCCGGCTATAATCAATGAGGCGGCGACGCTTTCCGGAATCGCCACAGTGCATTCAATGTTCAATATACTTTGCACTATATTGCTTTTGCCCATGTCCTCGTTGCTTGAAAAATTGGCGTATAAGCTTGTTCCGGATTCTAAAGGAAAAGAGTCTGTGGCAGAGCTTGATGAAAGACTGCTTTCAACGCCCGCGGTCGCGCTTGAAAGGTGCGGAAGTCTTGCGCTTGAAATGGCAAATTGCTCTATAAGCGCTCTGAAAGACAGTATATCCTGTATAAAGGAGTACGATGCCGAAAAGGCTATGGAAGTCAGGCGAATGGAGGAAAAAACCGACCATTATGAGGACATAATCGGAAGCTATCTTGTAAAATTCAGCACAAATCAACTTAGTGAGAAAGAGAGCGCGCAGTCGTCAAAGATCCTGAAAGTCATAGGGGATTACGAGCGGATCAGCGACCACGCGGTAAATCTTGTTGAGTCCGCGGAAGAGCTTCATGAAAAGAAAATAACATTTTCGGATTCGGCTGTAGGCGAGCTTGAAATTTTGTGCGATGCCGTTCTTGAGATCATTGACCTTGCGTACAAGGCATTTGCGGATCATGATACAGAAAGCGCAAACAAGGTAGAGCCGCTGGAGCAGGTTATTGACCGGCTTAAGGAGCAGATGAGATCCCAGCATATATTGCGTCTGCAGAGCGGAGACTGCGGAATTGAAGCGGGATTTGTCTGGTCGGATCTTTTGACGAATTTTGAGCGCGTGTCTGACCACTGTTCAAATATCGCCGGATGTATAATTGACGCGGATGAATATAATATGAATATCCATCAGTCTCTAAGGGAAATGAAGACCGAAAGCGAATTTTATAAAAAAGAATACAAAGCGTATTCAGATAAATATCTGAGTAAAATCGTTGAATGAAAATGAATATTTAAAAAAGCCGCTTTTCACTTCGGATAAGCGGCTTTTTTGTCATTGATTTACCGGTAAGCAAAATTTTGACTTCGCTTCCTCATAAAATATTGCGTTTTTATATATAATATATCGTCTGTTAAGATACTTTTTATATATTACCACTTGACAAATGTGCAAAAATGTAGTATTATATATATTATAATGTTTGTCATAATTGTTTAAACTGAAGATCAGAATGAAAAACAGTTAGTCAAATAATTAAATTCAAATTATAAAAAGGAGTTGGTTTTTGTGGATCCGCTACCCCGAAGTTGCCCCGAAAAGGGAATGAGTTACGCCGGGCATATGAGATTCAGTGATGATTTTTTGATAGTCGGACAGACGGTTTGGAAAGTTTTGCGGTGTTAGCACGCAAGAGATTTTCTGAAATTTCGATTATAAAAAAATATCATATTGAATTTGGAGGTTACTATGTCTGACATAGTTAAACAACTATTATTACAGCTGATTCTTATTTTGCTCAATGCCTTTTTTGCCGCCACTGAAATTGCCGTTATCTCTCTTAATGAAAAGAAGATCCGAGCCATGGCGGACGACGGAGATAAAAAGGCGAAAAAAATGTTGAAATTTATAACAGAACCCACAAAGTTTCTGTCAACAATTCAGATAGGAATTACCCTTTCGGGATTTTTGGGCTCGGCATTTGCCGCGGATAACTTCGCCGAGAAGCTTACAGGCTTTATTACGAGAAAATTTGAGGTAGATCCTTCGCACGTCGGTATAATCAATACGGTTTCCGTCGTTATAATTACTCTTATTATCTCGTACTTCACACTTATACTCGGAGAGCTTGTCCCTAAGAGAATTGCGATGAAGAACAAAGAAAAGCTCGCCGGCGCGGTCTGCGGAGTGATTTCTTTCCTTTCAACGGTGCTCAAGCCCGTTATCTGGTTTTTGTCCGTATCGACAAACGGTGTGCTGCGCCTTTTCGGTATTAACCCCCATGAAAAAGAAGAAGCGGTTTCCGAGGAGGATATTGTCATAATGCTGGATGCAGGCGCCGACGAGGGAACTCTCAAGCAGGACGACATTGAGTACATCAAGAATGTCTTTAAATTGGAGAAGCTTTCCGCCGCCGACGTTATGACCCAAAGGAGCGCCATGGTTGCTGTTGAGGACAATGTCTCTGAGTCCGATATCCTTAAACTGATAGAAGAGGAGGGATATTCGAGAATTCCGGTTTATTCTGAAAATATTGACAAGATAGTTGGAATATTACATACAAGAGATTATCTGTTAAAGCACTCAAACAGCAATTTTAAACTTGAGGATGCTTTGCTGGCGCCTGAATTTGTCCCTGAGACCATTCATCTGGATGCTTTGTTCAAAAACATGCAGCAAAGTCATACTCATATGGTTATTGTCGTTAATGAATACGGTCATACTTCCGGTATAGTCACCATGGAGGATATCATTGAAGAACTCATCGGTGAGATTTGGGATGAACAGGACGAGGCGACAGAGCCTATCATTCCTGTCGGCGAGGATACTTACCGTGTTCAGTCAAGTATTTCGATTGACAAGTTTTTTGAATTTTTTGACCTTGACAGCAATGAAGATATTGAGTCTACCACAGTGAACGGTTGGCTTAATGAGTATTGCGGAAATATTCCGGAGGAAGGTTTTTCATTTGAATATGAGAATATTTCCGTGTGTGTAACCAAGGCTGACGAACAGATGACTCATGAAATACAGGTCAGGGTTCTTCCGAAAAAGACAGAAGAAGAGGAATCCGAAAACGGTGACAAGGAGAAAGACAAGGATAAGGATAAGGATAAGGATAAAGATAAAGACAGAGATAAGGATAAAGATAATGAAAAGGTCACTGAAAAATCAAAAAAGGATAACTCAAAATTGAAGGAAGCCAAGGAAGAGATGGTTAAAACCTGACATTCTTTAAAATGCGGTTTTAAACTTTGAAATTTTGAGTACTTCCGGTTTTGGATTGCGCAGATTTAAATTCTTATGCCGGCTCTTATTGAGCCGGCCGTTTTTTTTGCGCTTTCCGGATTTGGGAAAAAGATTATACATAACCATTTGCTTTAAAATTAAAAAATGCTTGCAAATAAGCTGAATTTATGGTATAATTTGCTTGAAATAACGATTGCTTATGGAGAACAGGATGAACATAAGTTACGATTGGTACAGGATTTTCTGTTGTGTTGCCGAGTGCAAAAGTATTACTCTCGCCGCCGATAAACTGTATATATCCCAACCGGCGGTAAGTCAAAGTGTGAGACAGCTTGAAGAGAGTTTGGGCTGCGCGCTTTTTACGCGTACACCAAAAGGTGTCAGATTAACTTCGGAGGGACAAGCCCTGTACAGATATGCGGCTGAGGGAGTCGCGGCGTTTTCGGAAGGTGAACGAAAGCTAAACGCAATGCTCAGGCTTGACGCGGGTGAGATAAAGATAGGAGCCAGCGATATGACGTTGGAATTCTGTCTTTTGCCGTACCTTGAAAAATTTCATGAGAATTATCCCAATGTTAAGATCGCGATTACCAATAATCCGACACCTCAGACACTGGAACTTCTTAAACAGGGAAAAATTGATTTTGCGGCGGTGAGCGAACCGGTTTTGTGCTCCGGATTTGAAAAAATTCCGGTGCGTGAGATTTCCGATGTTTTTATCTGTTCGGTCAAAGCCGACATTCCGGACAATGTTGAAATATCGGAGCTGAAAGATCAGCTTATTCTGCTTGAAAGCTCTACAAGTACAAGGACTTTTCTTGACAGCGAATTCCGAAAACGGGGTTTTTCCGCGTCACCTAAGCTGGTGCTTGCCACAAGTTCGCTGATCGTGGGATTTGCCGCGAGAAACATGGGCGTGGGCTGTGTGGTGGCTGATTTCGCAAAACGTGCCGTTATGGATAAAGAGGTGCGGGAAATTAAGGTCAGCGACCCGCTTCCTCCGAGAAATATTTGTATCATCCGAAACAGTGATGAACATTCGAGAGCCGCCGACGAGCTTTTGAGGATGATAATTGAAAAATGAAAAATGATTGATCTCAAATTAAATTTAGGGTAAACCGACATTTATTTTTAAAATCGATAACTTTTTATTGACAAACCAGAGCCTATGGTGTATAATTTATTAACTCAGGTCGCAGAGGATTTGTCTGATTTGACTCAAAGGTTCTTATTACGTTTAAAATGAATTGGAGGGTCACAATGGAAATTATAAAGGGAACAGAAACAATGACTTCAAAGGAGAGAGTGCGCCGCACTTTCAATTTTGAAAAGACAGACCGTGTAACAATCGGATATGAAGCCAACGGA
>CASEEB010000147.1 GCA_949286815.1 uncultured Eubacteriales bacterium
ATTTGAAGAAAAAAATACTATCAGTTTGCCGACAGATTCTGCCATGATATCGTTTTGCAGTAAAAAACTTGAGCCATTTGGCGTGCAGGTTAAGTATACACGAAATCCCAATACTCGTCAGTTTTAAAAAATTATAACCGACACAATTCGGCGCGGCAGAAATGCTGTCGGAATCCCAAAAGGAATAAACGTGCAAAACAATAGACGGAAATCATACGTATGAACTGAACGAACGGTTCACAGATATTTAGAGAGCAATGGGGTAATAACTTCTTGTATTTTTATATGACGAATCCGGTTTACATATAGAGAAGCAGTACCGCACGAACAGTATGACCAAGGGAAATTTCTACACTTACGTATTTGATTGTAGATACTCGTTAAAATTAAATAGGGCTGTCAATTTCTACAATTCCTTACTTTTAAATTTTTAGGAGAGGATTTGATGTGATATAATGTGTTATTAAGTGTTGGCATGAAATGTTTAAAAATATGTTTGTTAATTATCGGAAGTATTTCTGCAGTTGTTTTTTTTGTCAGTGGTATATTAGCTTTTATATCTACTTATTTCCACAGTTTAATGTACCCATTTTTTAACTATTTAAACAGTATAGGCATAACAGATTCATTGATACTCGTAGCAGGAGCTATTTCATTTGTAATAATGCTGATTAGTTTTATATTATATTTTAAAATTAAAATATCTTAATATAGCATAAATATTACGATACACTGAACGGTTCACAAATACTTACAGAACAATGGGATGACAAGCTGCCAATGTATTTAATTTATTTGTTAATTTTTTTAAAAGCTATTGAAATGGCAGTGTTTTTCTGATATAATATATTAAGTACACAAATGTGTGAAAAAACAGCGCAGTGCTGTTAAATAAGGCCATACCAGCCGGGGAAGCAGCGGAGCCCTGTACCTGAAATCCGCTACAGCAGGGGTGGATTCCGATTTTGAGGGTCGATTCTTTACGAGTTGAGTCATATTCTGCTGTGTTGAGGGGCGGGTCTTGCGCAATCGGGAACTGTGAACCATGTCAGGTGGGGAACCAAGCAGCATTAAGCAGTGAACCTGATGTGCCGCGAGGCAGCCTGCCCGGAGCAGCAGGTATGAAAATCGCGTGGAGATGACGCACGAGATTTCGGTGTATGGTCTTGTTTTGCAGCACTGCCTTGCCGTTTTTCGGCAGATTTAACTTTGGTTATGCGGCGGTTTTCATAAAATCAGAAAGGTGAGGGTCAAATGTATCAGGCTTTGTACAGGAAGTGGCGTCCGAAAACATTCGACGAGGTCTGCGGACAGGATCATATTACTTCAATTTTGAAATATGAGGTTGAAAACGCAAAGTTTTCTCACGCGTATCTCTTTTGCGGGTCCAGAGGAACCGGAAAAACCACCTGTGCGAAAATACTCGCCAAGGCTATTAACTGCCTGAACCCTGAAAACGGCAATCCCTGCGGCAAATGTGAAGCATGTATATCAATAGAAAAAGGCACTGTTACGGATGTGCTTGAAATGGACGCCGCGTCTAACAACGGAGTAGACAACATACGTGATATTCGTGACGAGGTTGTATACGCACCCTCAAACCTGAAAAACCGTGTGTACATTATCGACGAGGTACATATGCTCAGTACAAGCGCTTTCAATGCTCTGCTGAAAACTCTTGAGGAACCACCGGAGCACGCCGTGTTTGTACTTGCAACCACGGAAATTCAAAAGCTGCCCGCGACTATAATTTCAAGATGTCAGAGATTTGATTTCAGGCGTATTTCCTCGGAAGTTCTGAAAAACCGGCTACTTTATATTTCCTCGAAAGAGGGCATTGAAATAGATGAAAAAGCCGCGCTCTTGCTGGCACGTCAGGCGCAGGGAGGAATGAGAGACGCGATAAGTCTGCTTGAATTGTGTGCCGGGAGCAGACAGAAAATAACAGAAGAACTCGTATATGAAGCGCTCGGGGCGTCCGGTCGGGATGAAATGGCATCAGTTATAAGGGCTGTAGCCGACAAGGATTATGACGCTTTGTTCAAAGCTGTCGGGGACGCCGTAAAATCTTCAAAGGACTTATCTGTGTTCTGGCAGGAATTGATATCTGTTTATCGCGACCTGCTTATAATCAAAACGTCAAAAAATCCCAAAGAATATCTTGACCTGACAGACAGCGAGGAGGAAGTACTTCTGTCTCTCGCATCACGGTTCTCCCCCGAAACTTTGTCATACCATTGCGCAATGCTTGAAGAAGCTTTGCTGACCATGCAAAAATCCAATACGATAAAGCGTATTGTAGCTGAGATGACATTAGTGCGCATGTGTGACGCAAGACTCAACACCGGAGCGGAAGCTATACTTGAACGCATTGCGGCGCTTGAAAATAAACTCAAAAATCTTGACAGTCTCACGGCAAATGCCGAGGCAATCCCGGCAGTATCATCAGAACCTACAAAGGTAACTCCCGATAAAAACACCCGCAGGGTTCCGGTTTTTGAAGATAACGAAAATTTCAGGGAAGATTTTCCCGTCAAAAAAAATACTCCCAATAATCAGGCAAGGTTATTGAAGCCGTACAGAAACCGCGCGGAAGTCATAGAAAAATTAAACTCATACAATCCCATGATAGCCCCGTTTTTCAAGGACGCGGGATGGTATACCGATTCGGACGGGAATATCGTGCTGAAATTTAAGAATGAATTTTCCATAGAGAACATTAAAAACTTCGGAGGAGACGAAGATTTCCGAAAAGCACTCTTATCGGTCGGAAATTCAGCCGTGAATAATAAAAGTATACTGTATGAAGTCGTTTCCGATAAAAACGATAAGGATATAATCGATGAAATTATCGGCGCGGCGGACGATGAAAGTTGATTTAATTTAAAGTGTTTTTAGTATATATACATTACATCAAAAAGGAAGGATAGAAATATGAGAGCGAATTTACCGAAAGGAATGGGCGGAGGTCCTCAGAACATGCAGGCGATGATTCGTCAGGCTCAGAAAATGCAGGAGGACATGGAGGCAAAGCAGGCGGAACTCGACGCCAAAGAATACGACGTAAACGCGGGCGGCGGCGTTGTCACGGTCAAAATCAACGGTAAAAAGGAAATTCTTTCTATAGATATCAAACCGGAAATTGTAGATCCCGACGATGTTGAGACACTTTCCGACATACTTGTTGCCGCGGTAAACGAAGCAATAAAGAGAGTGGAAAGCACAAACAGCGCGGAAATGGAAAAGATAACAAAAGGCATGAACATGCCGGGACTTTTCTGATATGGCCGAGTACATTGAATCACTTCAAAGACTTGCGGAGCAGTTTGCAAGACTTGGAGGAGTCGGGAAAAAAAGCGCCATGAGAATGGCGTTTTCGGTTCTTGACATGACGGAGGACGGCGCAAGGGAATTTTCACAGGCTATTATAGAGGCAAAAGAGAAGATTCATTTGTGTCCGGTCTGTCAGAATATCACAGACAAAGAACTTTGTCCGATATGTGAGGATTCTGCAAGAGACAAGAGTACCATATGCGTGGTTTCGGACGCGAAAGCGGTTATTTCCATGGAAAAGGTAAGGGAATACAGGGGAGTTTATCATGTGCTCGGCGGGGTTATTTCTCCGCTGAACGGAATAACCCCGGACAAACTGAAAATCAAAGAGCTGCTTGAACGTGTGTCTGACGGAAGCGTTAAGGAAGTCATTGTCGCGACAAACCCAAATGTCGAAGGCGAGGCTACTGCCATGTATATAGCCAAAATCCTCAAACCGTTGGGAATCAAGGTCACAAGGCTTGCGTACGGAGTCCCCATGGGAGCCGATCTCGAATATGCCGATGAAGTGACGCTCTACCGGGCAATTGAGGGCAGGAGAGATTATTGATTTAAAAATACGGGTTTTGATTTTCCGGTTTTTTGTAGATATGCCGGACGCAAAGCCCGTTTTTATTTTGCAAGCCTTAAAATCCCGGATTTTAAAATTATGTCAACCACCGTAAGGTTATTTTATGCTTTTTTATGGACAAAAATTGCTTTAATTAAAATTTTTGTTGAAATTAAAATAACAATATGATAAAATCTACTTACCTTATAATATAAAATTCCGCGTAAATGTTAAAGCGGATTTATATTTCGGAAATTAATAAAATTATTGTGAAAGGATGATTTTATTATGGTTATTGATCACTCAATACTTGAAGGCGAAAACGTCAGTGTCATTTCAAACGAGTATATAAAGCTCGGAATCAATCTTAGTTTGGGGGGAGCTGTCACATATCTTGCGGAAATAGGCAAAGATAATCTTATAAACAGCTCTGACTGGGGCAGACAGGTTCAAATGTCTTTTTACAGCGGTCCGAATCCCTTTACACCGGGCGGGAAACAGCCGAGACCCGAATGGAGAGGATTGGGCTGGAATCCCATACAGTCCGGAGACGTCGCCGGTAACCGTTCAAAAATACTTGAGCACAAAAACACCGGAAATGAAATTTATGTAAAATGTATCCCTATGCAATGGCCTCTCGATAACGAACCGGGGGAATGTACATTCGAAACCTGGTACTCGCTTGAGGGAAAAAGCGTTGTGGTAAAAAGCAGACTCAACAATAACCGTTCGGATAAAACTCAGTATAAAGCCAGACATCAGGAACTTCCGGCGGTTTATACCAACGGAGTGTGGTATAAATTGGTGTCCTACATAGGCTCGGCACCCTTTGAAGAAGGAGAACCTACTGTCCTCGTAGATAAATATGACGGAAAAGGTTGGCCGTGGATAAGCTACATTCCCACTGAGGGGTGGGCGGCGCTTGTGGATGACAATAACTACGGTCTGGGGGTTTATAACCCGACAACCAACATGTTTATCGGAGGATTTGCGGGTGAAAAGGGAGCCGGAGGTCCGAAAGACGGTCCCACCGGATACATAAGCCCGCTGCACTCAGAAATTCTCGATTATAATATCTGTTATGAATATAATTACAGGCTTATTGTAGGTACAGTTGACAGCATCAGAAAAACAGTCTATGATGTGTCACCCCGAAAATCTCAGACCCTGTTTGATTTTTCCGAAAACAGAGATCACTGGTCGTATTCTGAAATTACCGATAAGGGATATAAGAATCAGAACTGCCTTGATTTTGAGTTCAATCATCCCTCGGCGTCGATAAACTCTCCGTTCTGCTATTGGAGAAATAACGAATTCAATACCATACTCATTGACGCCGCTTTTGAATGTGAAGATCCGGTAAATGATTTCTCGATTGTGGCAAACCTATATGACGGAATGGGTCATGAAAAAGAGCATACCGTAAAGTCTGTTC
Source organism: uncultured Eubacteriales bacterium (assembly GCA_949286815.1). Lineage (GTDB taxonomy): Bacteria > Bacillota > Clostridia > Oscillospirales > CAG-272 > SVTX01. The sequence continues at coordinate 5,319 of CASEEB010000147.1, forward strand.
CGCTGAACTTCAGCCTTGTATGCGACGGAGAGCGCAGAGTGCATAAGATTGAAATAGACAAGTCGTATCTTCAGGGCAAGGGAGTTTTCGGTTTTTCGATACTTACAAACGGCAATAAGGGATCTGCCAAAATTTACTCTGTTGAGATTTGCTGAATAACGAGAACGGGGCTTGTTGTTTTGATTTTAAAGCAGACAATAAGCTCCGTTCGTCCAAAATATCGTGTTTAGCGGTTGCAAATTGTAATTTACATATTATTATTTCAACCGCTTAAAAGTGTAAAGCGAAAGGAAATACTCCCGTAAATTGCGGGAAACATATTAATATCTTATAATGAAAAAAGGACTGATACTTGAAGGCGGAGCAATGCGCGGTATGTTTACCTGCGGCATACTTGATGTCTTTATGGAAAACGGAATTGAATTTGACGGAATAATCGGCGTTTCGGCGGGCGCCGCATTCGGGTGCAATTATATCTCAAAGCAGCCGGGAAGAGCAATACGCTACAATATTAAATACTGCCGTGACAAGCGTTTTTGCAGCGTAAATTCGCTTATAAAAACCGGAAATATTTTCGGAGCGGAGTTCGCATATCACACTTTACCGGATGAGCTTGACATATTTGACAGAAACACATTTGAGAATAATCAGACCGAATTTTACGTTTGCGCCACCGATATCAGAACGGGAAAAGCAGTATATCACAAATGCAAAAAGGGCGATTACGAAGACCTTGAATGGATACGGGCTTCGGCGTCAATGCCTTTTGTCTCTGTTCCGGTTGAGATTGGCGGTTACAAAATGCTCGACGGCGGATTTTCAGATGCGGTTCCCGTCAGATTTTTTGAGAGCATCGGGTACGACAGAAATATCGTAATATTGACAAGACCTGACGGATATGTAAAGAAAAAAGACTCCTCTATACCTCTTGCGAGATATACTTTCAGAAAATATCCCAATGCTCTGAAAACTTTCGAGCGGCATCACATTGTTTATAACGACACACTTAAGTATATTAAGAGGAAAGAGAAAAACGGTGAAATTTTAGTCATCCGACCTGAAAAAAAGCTGGAAATCGGCAGAATCGAACACAATCCCGACAATCTGAAAAAAATATACGATATCGGAAGAAATCTCGCAAACAGGGAACTGCAAAAAGTAATTTCGTTTTTAAATAATTAATAAAAAATACAGCATATTCAAAGGCAAGGTACTTGTCGATTTAATGCGTTGAATATGCTGTATTTTCGTTCATTTTATTTCTGAATTTTCTTGAGTATATTGTCGTAAGTCAATCCGTAACGTTCGGCGATGTCTCTGGCATAGCTTTTTCCGTCGGGTTTTGCGCGGTAGATTTTGAATGATCGTTTGCCTTCCTCTATCCCCGCCACCAGAGTATTTATTACAACTCCGCCATTCTTTTTTGACTGTTCGTTTATTCTGTCAATCTCCGCGGCAAGTTCATGCAGATGCGTCGCAAAAAGACATCTGCAACCAACAATCGCAAGCCCGGATAAAACCTCCGCGGCTATATATGAACCCTCATATGAACCTGTCGAAGAAAGCGACTCGTCAAGCAACACCAGGCTGTAAGGCGTCACACAGTCGAAAATCTCACCGAGTCTCGCGCATTCCTCTCCCAATCTACCTTTGTCTATTGTGTCATCGGCGCCGGTAGGGAAGTGCGTATAAATAGCGTCGGCGGGACTTATGCGCGCGCTTTTGGCAGGTACAAAAAGCCCGAGCTGCATCATTGCGAGTCCGATGCCCACAGCGCAGGTTATAACCGATTTTCCCCCGCGATTAGGACCGGTAAGAACATAAATATATGAGTTTTGTCCGTCGAATGAAATGTCGTTCGGCACAATCTCTTCTCCGTCTTTCAGCTTCAAAGCGACTGCGGGATTATACAGATCGACGGCGTCAAACACTTTTTCTTCCATCGGCGCTATCTCTGGAACCGTAAGCGTGCAGCCTTTTTCCGAAAGTCTTGTGAGAAGCTCGGTAGCCTTGACGATAAATTCGATCTCAGGTATAAGGTTGAGCAGAAAATCAGTGTTTTCAAGCACATATGACTGAACTATCTTTTTCCATGACTTCAGTGAGGAACGGTAAACATCGTTAATGGCAGAATTAAACGCGGTAGACAGCGCTATTTTCTGATTTTCGGACTGTTTCTTGCCAAAAGGAACCAGATTTGCTATGCAGGTATATTCGTCATCCTTGAAATTAAGTCTGAGTATTTTATCAAGCACATCGCCGGATTTAAATGATTCCGAATTTATCGAAAGAACTCCCGCGCTCGAAGGACGGAGCTGAGAGTCAAGGTTGACGCCCACCGTAATACTTTTAATTTCTCTTACGCGCTTTGTAAGCTCTTCAAGCTTTTTGTTAAGCTCAGCGTAATAATCGGAGGAAACAAGTTCGGA
>CASEEB010000148.1 GCA_949286815.1 uncultured Eubacteriales bacterium
ATTGTCGGTATAGTCCGCTCCCTCTCCCTCGGTAAATGCGGAGACCAGAATTGTAACGTTCGCCTCTTTGGCAAGGTTACTTACATACTCCACCATATAATCGTATGAAAAAATGTTGTAAGGAAGCGCCGTTTCGGGCCATACCACAAGGTCTGCTCCGTTTGCCGCCGCTTCAAGCGTATATTTTTCGTAGACCTCAAGACTCCTTCGGTAGCTGTCCTCGCTCCATTTGTCGTGCGACGATATATTTCCCTGTATCGCCGCGGCGGTTATCTTGTCTCCGTTATTATTCTCCATTACAGCTTCACTTACGATACCTGTCGCAATATTGAAAACCAACAGTCCGGCGCATACAGCCGACAGTGTTTTTAAAAGTTTTTTGTAAAGCAACATATAGGCGACAGAAAAATTGACAATCAGAAGCAGAAATGTTATAAAATACGAGCCGAAAAGCGATGCACTTTGCAGCATGAAGGTGTAGTTGCTCTGTCCCAGACAAAGTCTTCCCCACGGTACTCCCCACCAACCTATCGTCTGACTCCACTCAAACGCGGTCCAGATACATGCAACGGCAAACGGTTTCAGTACCGGCAGCTTCCGGAAGAGTGAGGTGCGTGACAGTCCGGCGTACAAAGGAAAAATAAGCGCGCTCCAAACTGCCTGAAACGCGGAAAGACCCAGCCAAGCAACGGCGACCACAACGGCGGAGGCACCTCTTGACATTCCGGTGAAATCCAAAGGATACATATAGAAGAACCAGTGGTAGATGACAAGGTAGTAGCACATGAAAAAAACAAATCCGTAACCGTAGAATTTCCGTATTTTTAATTCTTTTCTATCGGACGCGACCAAAAGAACAAACGCCGCGGGTATCAGTGTTATCCATTCCAAAAAGCCCACAGTTGGAAAAATCAGTGTTAAAGACGTAAGAATCCCGCCGATCGCCAGAAGCAAAAAACGAAATTTTATTATTTTATCGTAAACACAGATATTCAATGCAATCCTCCGACAATACGATTAATTTTCAGATGTTTTAATTATATCCGTAATCCTTTCAGCCGCGCCGGGAAAGTCATTTACAAACCAGATTTTCTCGGGCGGAATACTCACCTGTCTGCCGCTCAGATATCCCAGAAACCCGTCGTCTTTGTCAAAATCGAAAATAAGTCTGTATGAGTACAGCGCCTGATATTTATATCCCTTTTCCCTGTCAGCCCGGTTTATTCCGTATTTTCCGTCTCCGAGCAGCGGATGACCGATATGCGACAGATGCGCCCTTATCTGGTGCGTTCTGCCGGTGACAAGCTCTACCTCAAGCAGAGAGCTGTTTTTGTTTTCGGATAATACTCTGTACTTTGTAATAATTGTTTTGTAGCCCTTTTTTGCGTTATCCGAAATGCTGACGGTGTTGTTTTTCTCGTCTTTTTTTAAATATCCGGTAAGAGTCCCGCTCTTTTCGGCAAATGTACCGTGCGCCGCGCAAATATAGAATTTCCTTATATGGTCGTTTTTGATTTTTTCGTTCATTTCACGCAGCGCCCGCGCGTTTTTTGCCGCAATGACTAATCCTCCGGTATTTCTGTCAATCCTGTTGCACAACGCGGGAGCAAAAGACTGTTCGTCAAACGGGTCGTATTCACCCTTTTTATACAAATACGCCTGTATATACATTATCAGCGTGTTGTCGGAAGCGTTGTCGTCCTCGTGCACAAGCACTCCCGGACGTTTGTTGCACAGAAGGATGTTTTCATCCTCGTAAACAATATCTATTTTAGGCACAATACGCGCAAGCGCGGAGACGTCCTTTTCGGGAGAAGAAAAAAACTCGTCCCTGATGTATAGCTGAATTTCATCCCCCTCGCGAAGCATATAATTCTGTGCGGCTCTCTTATGGTTGACCTTGATTTTTTTTGTACGGATATATTTATACATAAGCGACGCAGGAAGTCCGCAAACTGCCTTTGAAAGGAATTTGTCAAGCCTTTGTCCCGCGTCGTTCTTTTTAATGATTATAGTATGCATGAAGCAATTTTATTATGTAACTTACAGGGTACCGAAAATTCTGTCTCCGGCGTCTCCGAGACCGGGGACTATGTAAGCCCGCTCATCCAGGCACTCGTCAAGCGCAGCGGTGTAAATATCGACGTCAGGATGCTCCGCCTGAACTTTTTCCACTCCCTCGGGAGCTGAGACAAGACACATGAATCTGATATTTTTACATCCTCTTGCTTTTAACATTGAAAGGGCGTCGCACGCGGATCCTCCGGTCGCGAGCATAGGGTCTACAAGTATAACGATTCTGTCTTCAATGTCATTCGGAAGCTTACAGTAATACTCTACCGGCTTATGAGTCTGAGGGTCTCTGTAAAGTCCTATATGTCCCACCTTTGCCACGGGAACCAGGCTGAGAAGCCCGTCCACCATACCGATACCCGCGCGAAGTATAGGAACGATAGCAAGTTTTTTACCCGACACCATTTTGGCTTTGGTTTTTGTTATGGGCGTCTCAATGGTTATGTCCTCAAGCGGTAGGTCGCGTGTAAGCTCATAACCCATAAGCATGGCAATTTCATTCAGCAGTTCTCTGAAATCCTTGGAACCTGTTTTTTTGTTTCTCATAATTGAGAGCTTGTGTGTAATAAGCGGATGATCGACAATGTGAAGTTGACTCATAATCCCGTCCTTTCTGAGGCTTTTTGTTTCTTGAATATGCTTATATTATACTACGCTTTTGTGTGTTTTTCAAGTGTTTTTTCGCAATTTTCGCAAAAATAAAAGAATTTTTATCTCAATTCCCTTTACAAAATACGAAAATCATGGTAAAATTATAATAGCGTGATTTGTATACAGCGCAAAGAGATTCAGGCAAATATTTATATACTTGTTGTGTACCGCGGTTTTGCGAACGCAAAACTGT
>CASEEB010000149.1 GCA_949286815.1 uncultured Eubacteriales bacterium
GTCAACACAAGAAGCAATATTCTCATGAATTTAAACGCGTATCCGAGTTCGTAACTTCTCTGAGTGAAATTGGCTATGGCAACGAACGCCATATACAATATGACCTCCGGAATAAGCCAGCCTATATCCACGGCGAAATCACCGAGTATCAGACCGCCGACTACAGACAGCGAGTTTGACAGCATATTGGGTGTGTTGAGGGAAGCCATTCTGAGTCCGTCTATAATAAATTCCGCCAGAAGTATCTGCACTATCAGCGGCAACTTGCCGAGCTCTCTCGGGACAATAAAATCGAGCCAGTGGGGAATGAACTCCGGATTGTTGACAAGCAGGTACCAAAGAGGTATCATGAAAAGGGTAAGCCAAAACACCACATGTCGGAGTATTCTTATATAGCTTCCCGTAAGCGGAGGAAAATAAAAATCGTTTGTCTCCTGCATAAAATCAAAGATAGAGGTCGGCAGCACCATCGCTTCCGGGGAATTGTCGCATATAACAAGTATGCTGCCTTCAAGCAGCTGTGCCGCCGCCGAGTCGGGGCGTTCCGTATACCTTATTTTCGGGAACGGATTATACCATCGCTTCTTTATCAGACACTCCGCCAAGGACTCATGACCGAGAGTCAGAGAATCCGCGTCAATTCCCTCCAATTTGCTCTTAAGCTTTTTTACATATTCCAAATCCGCGCGGTCCTTCATATAGCAAATAACAATATCGGTTTTGGAACTTTTTCCCACGTTTATATAGCTCATTGTAAGTTCGGGATTTCTGATTCGTCTCCTTATCAGCGCCGTGTTGAATATCAAGGTCTCCACAAATCCGTCTCTGGCGCCCCTCATCACCTTGTCGCCTTCCGGCTCTCCCGTATCTCTCGCGGGATAGGTTCTCGCGTCAATAATTATTGCATACTCTCCGAACGCGGAGCCAAGCGCCACCGTAGAACCCGAAAGCACCATTTGAACAACCGTATCAACACTGTCCGTAGTATCTGTTTCCACATACGGCACATGGTGCTCGACAAAAATCTCAGCGGCGCTTTTCCGGGCTTTCTCTGCCTTATTCGCATTTTCCGGCAGAATAGTTTTAAGCGACAGAAAATAGATCATCAGTTTTTCCATTACGCCGTCTTTCACAAATCCGTCTATATAATAAAGAGTAAGTTCATCAGGACCTATCCTTAGCACTTTTTTTATCAAATCAAAATTTTCATCCGTATTCAATATCCGGTCAAGCATTCTTACATTTTCCGAATATTCCGAAGTAAATTTCTGCATGTTTACCCTTTCTTGCCTTTTGTCCAATTTCGGAGAACGGACATCAAGACATGTATACAAAATAAAACCCCTGATTGACTTTCGGTAAGTCCGCATAAACGCTCATATTGTCGGTTAAATTAATCATTTGTCACCAATTCAAGCATACTTCTCAGTCCTCGCGTCTAATTCAAAGTGACATGAAAAGAAAACCATAAACATTTCAAAATCAGGACTTTCTTCAAAAATTTTATGATACCAATGCGCAAGATAAAAATTCTATGAAGCAAGGTACTTTTTAACGTTTTCTTTCTTAGTATTTTATTCGGACAAAAAAATAATACGGCTGCATATAAAATATACAGCCGCCATTTTTTATGTCAATTGCTCTTTTTTTACATTTTTCAACTATTTGTTAATTTTTCTATTTTAAGTTTCGGAATTTATGTATTAAAACCGCAATTTAAAGCATTAAATAATTAAATGCCTTCAAATATAATGTTATTTATCTTTTTTAAGCTCCATAAGTTCCTCAAGAAAATTATTAACGTCGGTAAACTCACGATAAACCGAGGCAAATCTGACATATGAGACCTGATCTAACTTTTTAAGCTTATTCATCACCATTTCTCCGATTTCTGTGGTCGTCACCTCAAGTCTAAGTGAATTCTGCAGTTCGGATTCTATTTCATTTACTATTTCATCAGCATTGACCGGTCTTTTCTGGGTAGCCTTAAGTATACCGCCAAGCAGCTTTGTTCTGTCAAAAAGCTCTTTTTCACCGCTCTTTTTAATGACAATCAGCTGGACGGTTTCAATCATTTCAAATGTGGTAAATCTCTTCTGGCACTTCAGACATTCTCTCCTGCGCCTTATGCTGTTTCCATCGGAAACAGGACGCGAGTCAATGACCTTGCTTTCGGGATATCCGCACACAGGACACTTCATAAAACTTCTCCAATTCTTTTATAAATATAGTAAATTAATCAATTTCTTTACGCTGTATATAAATACAGCCGGGACAGTTTTGCATAGGGAAAACCGCGGCATACAGCTTACGCTGTGTGCAAATACGGCAAGTATGACAATATTTATATGATTACTTTATGCTCAATACATTATACCATATTTTTTATAAATTGTAAATACTTGCTTTTAAAGATTTGCGGACGAAAACAAACTAAATAATTTTATTCAATATTTTCATCGCCTCTTCTATTTTATTGATATCGGTTCCCGTATAGCTCACTATTACGCAATTTTTATATTGGTCAAGGTAAGAGTACATGTAGTCCGAAACAAACGAAAGTCTGAGATTATTCTCAAGACATTCCCCGAATATTTCAGCGTCGGACTTTTTAGTATTCAGTTTTATCAGAAAATGTGTCCCCGCCGCCTGTTCGACAATGGACATATTGCCGGTATTGTACTTATTTACCGCTTCTATTACTTCTTTTCTCTTTTGTCTGTAATAATTTTTCATCCGATTGATGTGCTTCTCAAAGTAGCCTCCGCTTATGAATTTCGCAAGAGCATACTGTTCAAACGAAGAAACGGTACAGGAATAAAAAGACATATCCCTCACAAATTTCTCCATCAGCTCATTGGGAAGAATCATATAACTTATACGTATGGAAGGAGATATCGTCTGGGAAAAAGTATTCATATATATAACCCTACCGTATCCGTCGATGCTTTTCAACGATGGGATAGGTCTGCCCGAATATCTGAACTCACTGTCATAATCATCCTCTATAATGTATCCGTTATTTTCAAATACATAATGCAGAAGCTCTCTGCGGCGCCCCACAGGCATAACCGTACCGGTAGGATAATGGTGTGACGGCGATATATGTATTATGTCCCCTCCCGCCGATTCAAGTTTTTTCAGCGACATACCGTACCGGTCAACATCCACAGTATTAAACCTTACCCCGCTTCTTTTGCATATATTTGCGATTTTTTTGTATCCGGGATTTTCCATAGCAAATATTTTATCTCTTCCAAGCAGCTGAATGATAAGATTATATAAAAATTCCGTACCCGCCCCGATGATAATGGACTCCGGATCCGCGGAAATTCCGCGTGACCCGTACAGGTTTTTAGCGATAGCCTCTCTCAGCTCAAAGACTCCGTTAAACGGTATGCGTCTGAGCAGCTTCGCGTCCTGTTCAGACAAAACTTCCCTCATCAGTTTTGACCACACCGAAAAAGGAAACATGGACGGGTCAGGCGAATTTTGCGATATATTAATTTCGCTGTCCGTGTTTACAAGTATATTTTTACTTAATCGGGTATCTTTATTAAATTTTTTGTTTAAGTTTAAATTATTTATTGTATTTTCTCCGATATCCGACGCATAATACCCCTTTCTTTCACACGAAGTTATATATCCCTCGGCAAGCAATTGCTCATACGCGTTTTTAACCGTAATAATGCTCACGCGCAAATGCTCCGCAAGACTCCTTTTGGACGGCAGTTTTTCAAACGGTCTGATTTTTCCCGAACAGATATCCTGGCGAATACATAAATACAAAAATTCATACAAAGGTTTATTTTCTCTTTTTTCCAAATCATAAGTTAGCATAATATTTCATCTGGTATTATTATTTTTTGTTTTTTTGGATATTTATTTAATATCAAACTGTATTATAATATATTCATGGAC
>CASEEB010000150.1 GCA_949286815.1 uncultured Eubacteriales bacterium
CCAACTCTTTTGTAAACATTATAAACTTTTGAAAGGAAAATGTAATCATACAGCTGAATTACACACACCGAAAACAATGAAATTCAATAAAGATATGCTGTTGCTTTATGCGGTTACGGACAGAGCCTGGGTCGGAAGACAAACGCTTTATGAACAGGTTGAGCAAGCCCTGATGGGCGGAGCGACGCTTGTTCAACTCCGTGAAAAGAATCTTTGCGAGGAAGATTTTATCCGTGAAGCAATTATGATGAGGGAACTTTGCCACAAATACAATATTGCGCTTATTATAAACGACAATGTAAACGTCGCGCTGAAAAGCAACGCCGACGGTGTGCATGTCGGAATTGAAGACATGCCTGTCGCGGAAATACGGAAAAAGGCTCCGACAGATTTTATCATCGGCGCAACGGCGAAAACAACAGACCAGGCAATAGCGGCGCAAAAAGCCGGAGCGGATTATCTCGGCGTGGGGGCGATTTTTCCGTCGTCCACCAAAGAAAACGCGATCCGTATAACCAAAGATAAATTAAGGGAAATATGCAAGTCCGTCTCGATTCCCTCAGTCGCAATAGGCGGCATAGGCATAAATAACATTACGGAGATAAAGGGCGGAGGAATGAACGGTATCGCGGCGGTATCCGCAATTTTCGGAGCTGAAGATATTTTTGCGGCTACAAAGGAACTGAAAGTTCTGGCAAAGCAGGCGATTGGCTGAGCGGTCCGGCAAAATCACTCATTTCTTTCAATGTTTTATCTGACGCATAACCGAGGGCAAATATATTTGTCAACGGCAGGCGAAAGCCGTTCATCCTGATCTTCGATTAGGGTGGCTGTCTTTGCCGCCAATTATGTAAAAGAACTATATTATAAACATACAAATCGACAAACCGGACGGAGAAGTTATATGAAGAAAGCAGTTTGCATTGGAATTGTTATTGTCGTGTTTTTCGCGTTAATATCAGCGTTCCTGTTTTTCAGAGAAGCCGGTCATAAGGAATTTGTTGTAGGTGATGATGAAATCGCACTGTATATACAATTGAATACAAAAGAAGATATTGGCTTATTGGTGTTTGATTACAGCGCAAACGGCTCGGAACAAAGCGGAGGTATATCCAACGCGGATAAATCGCTTCTAAAGCATGATGAACTACTGATTCATGTTTGGAATAAAGAGGAATTGAATTGTTCTGCTGACACGGCAGAGCTATCCATACAATTCAGAATCATAACGGAATATGTAGATCCCAATTATGAAAACATATATCCGGAGAATATTACAAAATTTTTGGAGAAGATTTCATTTGAAGCGCATTTCGGTGAGTCTTACTCTTTTACCATTATCGGAGATAACATAAACGGATATAAGCTTATACGGAATTGACAGCTTCAGATTTGTTAAGGGTTTGGATATGCCAAACAAGCAAAAATCTCTCACATTCAAGAATTTTTTATAAGCACTTGCAATGGCTTATAAAAAGATCTTTATATGTAAATTCAACTAAAATCAACAAGCGGTAGACCGGGGGCACCACTCTTTGCCGCTATACAAAAATAATGCGATAAAAGGAGAAAAAATGAAAACAGCATTATCAATCGCGGGAAGTGATTCCAGCGGAGGCGCCGGTATTCAGGCAGATCTGAAAACAATGACTCTGAACGGTGTATACGCGATGAGCGCGATAACCGCGCTCACGGCGCAGAACACAACCGGCGTTAAGGGAATTATGGAATCGACTCCCGATTTTCTGGCAAAGCAGATTGACGCGGTATTTGAGGATATCTATCCCGACGCGGTAAAAATCGGCATGGTAAGTTCATCCGAGCTGATAAAGACCATATCGGACAGATTGAGGTCATATAAAGCCAAAAACATTGTACTTGACCCCGTCATGGTATCTACAAGCGGGTCAAGACTTATCAGCGAAAACGCAACGGAAACTTTAAAACACGAACTGATTCCCCTGTCTTCGGTAATTACTCCGAATATTCCGGAAGCAGAAGTTTTGTCCGGAATACGGATAACCGACGAGGAGGATATGGCTAAAGCCGCCAAACTCATAGGAGACGATTACGGCTGTGCGGTTCTTGTAAAGGGCGGTCACAGTGTCAGCGATGCAAACGACCTGCTTTACGCGGGTAAAACCTTTAAACGGTTTATGGGCAAACGAATTGACAATCCAAATACCCACGGTACGGGATGCACATTGTCTTCGGCAATTGCCGCGAATTTGGCAAAAGGATTTTCACTTGAGGACTCTGTCCGCAGGGCAAAAGAATATGTATCAGGCGCGCTTTCCGACATGCTTGACTTAGGACAAGGCGCAGGACCTATGAATCACGCTTTTGACTTGAAAAGTTATTTCGCAGATAAAGCTTAAATTAATTAAAACTGCCTGAAAGGAAAAAAGTTTGAAAATAAATTATCAAACACGCCTTTTGTACTTCGACGCCAAAAGCACGGCGCCGACTTGCCAAGGGGCAAACCAAACGCCGATTTGGCGTAAGAAAGGACGGTCATAAAAATGAGAAATTACTATACACAGATGGACGCCGCGAAAAGAGGAATTATAACTCCTGAAATGAAGGCGGTGGCTGAAAAGGAATACCGCACGGAAGAAGAAATACGCTCACTTGTCGCCAAGGGACAGGTCGTTATCTGCGCCAACAAGCTGCACACCTGTATTAATCCAAACGGCGTGGGATCAATGCTCCGCACCAAAATCAATGTAAATCTCGGAATTTCGCGCGACTGTAAAGATTATGACATCGAGATGCAGAAAGTCATGGCGGCTGTAAATATGGGAGCTGAAGCGATTATGGACCTTTCCTCTCACGGAAATACGCAGCCATTCAGAAAAAAACTCACGGGCGAATGCCCCGCAATGATAGGAACAGTGCCGGTTTATGACAGTGTAATTCACTATCAGCGCGACCTATCTACGCTTACAGCAAAGGATTTTATCGACGTGGTAAGGCTTCACGCGCAGGACGGAGTGGACTTTGTGACGCTCCATTGCGGTATTACCAGAAAGACTATCGATCAGATAAAAAAACACAAGCGTAAAATGAATATCGTATCCCGCGGAGGCTCGCTTGTTTTCGCCTGGATGAGCATGACGGGAGAAGAAAATCCATTTTACGAATATTATGACGAGATACTTGATATCTGCCGTGAATATGATGTAACAATATCACTCGGAGACGCTTGCCGTCCCGGATGCCTTGCGGACGCAAGCGACGTGTGTCAGATAGAAGAACTTGTGCGGTTGGGTGAACTCACCAAACGCGCGTGGGAAAAAGATGTACAGGTAATGGTAGAGGGTCCGGGACACATGCCTCTTGACCAGATCGAAGCCAATATGAAACTTCAACAGACAATCTGCATGGGAGCGCCGTTTTACGTTCTTGGTCCCATAGTAACAGATATAGCCCCCGGATATGACCATATTACTTCCGCTATAGGCGGGGCAATAGCCGCGTCGGCAGGAGCTGCGTTCCTTTGTTATGTTACTCCCGCCGAGCATCTGGCGCTTCCGAACGTCGAAGACGTCAAGCAGGGAATTATTGCCTCACGTATCGCGGCACACGCTGCGGATATCGCCAAAAAAGTCCCGCACGCAAGAGATATTGACGACGCAATGGCTGACGCAAGAAGAACTTTTGATTGGGAAAAACAATGGGAATGCTCAATTGACCCTGAAACCGCAAAGAGCATTCGCGACAGCAGAAAGCCGGAACATGACGACAGCTGCTCAATGTGCGGTAAATTCTGTGCCGTCAGAAGCATGAATAAAGCGCTCAGCGGAGAATATATAGACATCTTGTAATATTAAAAAACATACGGAAAAGCCCCGTACGTTTTTATAGTATTATTTTACGGTGCCGGTGTTTATTGCTGCACGGCGGGCGCCTATGCACCGTCTGCCGCCGAGAAAATGGCTGAACAACCATTCACGGCTCGTTGCCGTGCACATCTGTGCTGCCGCTTTATTTGCAAATAAACATTCCGTATTCTTTTGGGACATACAGAGTTCCGTTGACACTTTTCTTTTCGAACGCCTGCGTCAGAACTTCAGCGTCGGCATTCTCAATACCGACAATGCCTGACATGGACAGAACATATTCCGTAAAATCCGGTATATGGGTAATTTGCAAGCCATCATCACGGATAAGCTTTTCCACCGTAAGAAAATATTTGCTTAGTAAATTTGCGCCGTTCTGAAGAGTAAAGGCTTTGCCGATACTGCCGCTGATATGGTATTCCTTAAGCGTGTCGTTGATAAACTCCATGATGCCATGCTCTCCGTATGTGGCACAGTAGAAAGTTCCGCCCTGTTTCAACACTCGGCGCACCTCCGTCAGTCCTTTATCAAGATTGGGGACATGATGCAGCATCATGTTAGCGATAACGGCGTCAAAACTATCATCTTCGAACGGAATGTCTTGAATATCCACAATTTTGAAATCAATATAATCAGAATAATCAGAGTTTTCGATATTTTTCTTTGCGGTTTCCAGCATACCGGAAGAAAAGTCAGTCAGTATAAGTTGAGCTCCGCCCTCCAATAACGCCGGCTTTCCTTTCCACATATCTCCGGTGCCACAGCCCAACTCCAGAATACGGGAGTTGGGTTTGATCTCATAATGCGACATTATCCAATCACCGAAAGGCTGAGGGTTGGTAGAATACTTTTCGTGAATTGAAATGCGGGTTTTTAGATTCTTTGCGGTTTTGTATTGCTTTTGTACGGAATCCATATCAAACTCTCTTTCTCAAAATCTGCCGCAAATGATTGCCGGCAAAATTGCACTTGCAGTGCCTGTCGCCGCGTAATTTACATCACCCATTATAACATTAATAATTTCTTTTGTCAATATAGTGTGAACACACTCTCTGCATATAGCAATTTTACGGGAGGAACAATTATGTCATTAATAAACATACAAAACCTGACTTTTTCCTATGACGGCAGTTACAGTACAGTCTTTGAGAATGTCAGTTTTCAGATAGATACCGATTGGAAGCTTGGTTTTATCGGACGTAACGGACGCGGCAAAACCACTTTTCTGAATTTGCTTCTGGGAAAATACAAATACGAGGGAAAAATCACTTCCTCGGTAAAATTTACTTATTTCCCGTTTGCCGTGGAAAACAAAGAATATTTATCAATCGAAGTGCTTCAGACAATTTGTCCGGAGGCGCAAGAATGGGAAATTATACGCGAGCTTTCATATCTTCGGGTTGATGACGAGGTTTTGTACCGACCGTTTGAAAATCTCTCGGGCGGTGAACAGACAAAAGTATTGTTGGCAGGTTTGTTTTTAAAAGAGGGCAATTTCTTGCTGATAGACGAGCCCACAAACCACTTGGACACCGAAGCCAGACAGGTTGTGTCCGATTATCTGAAAAAGAAGAAAGGATTTATTCTGGT
>CASEEB010000151.1 GCA_949286815.1 uncultured Eubacteriales bacterium
CTCCGCCTCGGAGCGAGGGGGCTTGTCGTCATTTTTGGGTTTTCGGGACGGAATATAAGTCACCCCATCTATATAATCATCAATGCCCTCAACCTGAGACGCGGAAGTGAGAGCGTCAAAAAGCACATTGAACTCGTGCGGCTCAAGCGCTTTCTGGGGCTTTATATCGATCCCCTTTTCGGACATCATGTCAACAATGTCCTTGCTCTTCATTTCCAAATCCTTTGCAAGCTGATTTGTTTTGATTTGCGGTTTTAATGCCATTTGGTTTATGACCTTTCCTTTCCTGATTTGTATAACGAATAGGTATCTGCCGAAACAATCCCGGATATCGCGCGGCACATATCCTTGCCTAATACGGCAACCGCCGCCACCGCGCCCTTTCCGACCGCATGCCCCAGCGTAATGCAATCCGAAAATATCTCAATTCGAGTCACTTTATAAAATTCACACCTGTCACATAATCTTTTATGGGTATTGTACGAAGTATCAAAGGCCTCGATAACCGTCACCTCATCCCGTCCGTCTTTCTTCGTTTGCGCAAGATATTTGCATATCATAGGCACACCGACGATAAGCCTGCCCGATTTGCGGCACAGCCCAAGCATTCCGAGAAGCCTTTTTTCATCCGGCGCAGTCGGTTTGTCTTTAAATTCATCCACCGCTCACTCCTCCGAACTTTTCCCGAGACTTTCTTCCATTTCATTATATACTTCATCCGAAACACTGCATTCAAGCACGCTTTCTATCCGTTTTGACTTTCTCGCTTTTTTAAGGCAGGAAAGCGACGGGCAGATGTATGCGCCTCTCCCTGATTTTTTACCCGTAAAATCAAGAAGAATATTTCCCTCAGGCGTCCTGACGACTCTGAGCAATTCCTTTTTGGGTTTATGCTCTCCGCATCCGAGGCATTGCCTCAAAGGTATTTTTCTGATTTTTTGTGTACTCATCTCAAACTTCCGTAAATATCCCCAACACTACTATGAATCCATGTATTTTTTGGTTTACCGTAATTTCTCAGTCTTCTTCTCCGTATGCCGACGATTCCGTCAAGTCGTCCTCGGTATAAAGGTCTTCCTCTGCCGGCTTGTAATCTTCGTCCGCGGCTTTAGGTTTTTCAAGACCCTCCGCGTTAATATCTATCTTAAATCCCGTAAGTCTTGCGGCAAGACGGACGTTCTGCCCCTCTTTTCCTATGGCAAGAGACAGTTGGTCGGGGGACACAACCACCCGGCAGAACCTGTCACTTATCATTTCGGCGCTGAGCACCGTAGCCGGCGCCAATGCCGCTGCCGCGTATTCCTCCGGAATCTCACTGTATTTAACTATATCTATTTTTTCTCCGTTAAGCTCACGCACTATGCTGTCTATTCTCATTCCGTGCGCTCCGATGCAGGCCCCCACCGCGTCAACGCCTTCCTCTCTTGAAAAGACCGATATCTTGGTTCTTGAACCCGCTTCGCGCGAAACTCCTTTAATAAGTATGATTCCGTCGGTTATTTCCGGAATCTCAAGCTCAAACATCCGACGCACAAGACCGGGATGAACTCTTGACAAAGTAACAAGCGGTCCCTTGGCTTCTTTGTTTACTTCCTGTATGAAAACCTTTATCTTCTCCCCTACGGTGTATGTCTCCCCGGGTATCTGCTCTCCTTTCAGCAGCACCGCTCTTCCGGTTCCGGTATCCAGAACCGCGTTCTGCGTTTCACTGTCAATCTTGAGAACCGTGGCGGTGATTATCTCGCCGCGCTTTGACTCGTAAGCCTCCTGCATGGCTCTGTGCTCACCCTCGCGAATGGCCTGAATAATGACCGATTTTGCGGAACCCGCGCTCAGCCGTCGAAAATCTTTTGTTTTAACCTCAGTCTCGTATATCTGTCCTAACGCATATCTTTTGCTTTTGGCCCTCGCGTCCTCAAGCGAGATCTGAGTCAAAGGATTCTCAACCACTTCAACCACTTCTTTTTGCTGGTACATCCTCACGTCCTTTTTTGCCGGGTCTATGCTTATGCGTACATTCGTATTGTTTCCGTATTCCTTTTTATAAGCCGACAAAAGAGCCGCCTCTATTTTTTCAATCATGTATGCCTGAGGGATCCCTTTTTCTTTTTCCAGCAATTCAAGCGCAGTAAAAAATTCTGCATTCATCTTTCATTATTTTTCCTTTCCACAATATTATATCGCTTTTTGCGCCGTTATACACAAGCACGGCGATCCGCAAAAGCTGTTAAATCCGGCAGAATTCATCCCGCGCCGAAATCAAAACAGGTAGATATTTTTGCTATTTTATCTTTTTCAAAGCCAATCTCGTTGCCTTCCGGGTCGGTTATGACCACTCTGTCGTCGTCGCTCAGCCCCTCAAGTCTGCCTCTGAACTTTTTCGCTCCGTTTTCCGGGGCATACAGCCTGATCTCAACGTCACATCCCACACATGAGGCTATGTGCCAGTCATATTTAAGTTCTCTTTCAACGCCCGGAGAGGAAACCTCAAGTATATACGGGTCGCTTATGGGGTCGGCTTCATCAAGCAAAGCATCTATCGCCCTGTGAAACCTTTCGCAGTCGTCTATGGTTATTCCGTTCTCGCTGTCTATTGTGATTCTGAGATATTTATCCGCTCCCTCTTTGACAAACTCAACATCCCACAGCGAATATCCCATACTCTGTGCGACAGGATTCACAAGTTCACGTACTGCCGACGATATTTTGGTTTCCCTGTTTTTCATATTCATTTACTTGCAACCAATCTCAATACAAAATTTTAGAGTGGATTCAAAATCCACTCTAATTAACATTAAATATCTTACGTACTCATTATATCACACTTTTTTGGAAATTGCAATACTTTTTTGCAATTTTTCTGAATTTTTCGAAAATAAAATTAAGCCGTTCTTCTCTGTTCATTCCCTGAATTTACCGAATTTTTTAATTAACTTCAAAAAAACATCAAGAATGTTGTTTACAAAAACACATTTATGTGTTATAATAATATAATGAATATTATTGCAAAGCGCCTCAAATATACAATTCAAAAGACGGCTTTTGTCGGGAAAGGAGTGTTTCATGGACAGAACCGATAAAAATACGCAGAACGGATTTTTCAATCCCGAGAATATGAACACCGGATTTAACAAACAGAAAGTAAATTCTATTCCCGTGCTTTCAAAAATCGTTGTTTACATGACGGTCGTCATATTTTCGGCATATATACCTATTCTGATGTTTTTTGAAATGACCGCTAATATCATGGCAATTCTGATAACCGTTGTATGCGCCGTGTTTCTGTTTCTGACAGTTCGGCGTATCGGCGTACTGCTGCCCGCGCTCCTGGTCTCCCTGTTGCTGGTTTCGGTTACGGGGTCGCTTACAATCACAGCGCTGTTTCTCGGTTTTTTGGTCGCGGTCGGAGCCGCGTCGTTTATTATTTCGGCGGATACCGGAAAAAATCTGCTCTTCACAATAATAATGCCGGTAATTTCATACTTTTTGTCTTTCGCAATGACAAGAGATTTCAGAATGTCGGCAATTTCATTGGCAATATATCCCGTGATATTGGTACAGGGCTTTATGCTTCGCAGACGCAAGGATAAGCTTGCGACAATTTATTCCGCGCTTGCTGCATCGGTCGCGACTCTGATTTTGGCTATAGCGGTTTACATGATAGGAACAAACTCAGGTATCTCATTTATCACCGATTTCATCGCGCAAATCAGGCAGCAGGCCGCAAATGCCCTTGCGGAATATCACGTGACCGACATGTTCGGCGAATCAATATATCTTTTTGACAGTCTGACTAACGCGCAGGCATATGTGGACAGTCTGTTCAACATACTGCCGGCTTTGATTTTCATAGCGCTGTTTTTTGTTGTTTTACTGACATATAATTATTCCGTGGCTTTGACCCAGAGCATGGGATACGCCCAGAGGCTGAGAAGCAACATGCTCATAATAAAGCCCGGCGTTTCTGCCGCGGCGGTTTTCTTTGCGGCGTTCGCGATATCTCTCACCACCGACTCGACGGGAAACGTGCTTTATCCGACAACAGTCGCTCAGAATATCTACCTTATTCTTTCACCGAGCCTTTTTATTGCGGGCATTTCGTTTATCATGTCCCTGATAAAAAAATCGCGCAGGGGATTCTGGATTCTGATTCTGATACCGATAGTGCTCTTTTCGCTCTATTCAATACTGATAGCCGCGCTCGTATTTATCGGCGCAGCTTACCTTATAATAGACTACGCCGGCAAATGGGCTTCGGCAAACGAGCGCAAATAAAACAATAAATTTTGCAGTGTAAGTCATACAGGATATATCTGCGCCATACTATACGACAAGAGAGGTATAGATACTAATATGAGCAAAAATTCAGGCAATAAAGAAAGGAACAGCATCCCGCAGTTCAGGCGGTCGGAAAGATTCCATATTGATCTGCGCGTCCCTTTTGCTTTCTGCACGGCAGAGGCGGCTGTGCTTATCCTGCTGTGCACGGCCATATGTTACTTTTCCGGAGAGCGCACCAACGCGTTGACGTCATCCGCCGTCTGTCTGCTTGTACTTGCTTTTTATGTGCTCAGCGCGGGAGGAATATTTCTCTTTTATTCCATAAAATATGTTCGGGTAAAAAAAGCTGAGGAAGAGGCAAGACTTATAGACACCGAGATATACGACATGTTCAGATATGTGATAGATATGCCGTATACCGTCATCGACTCCGAAGGCAAAATAAAAATAATGAACGGCGCGCTTCAGGATATCCTGGGCTACAGAAACGCGGTCTGCGGAATTGATTTTTCCGAGATCTGTCCTGTTCCGGTCAACGCGCTATCCGCGCGCGCGCTCAACAGGGACGCGTACCTGTCCGAGCCGCTTTTGGATCTCCCTGAAAAAACTCCCCTCCCCGAGATGCCTATAGTGCGTCTTGCCGACGGAAAAAGATATGAAATCAACTGCTATATCATGAAAATCAAAGGGGAGAACTTTTATTTCACGGTATTCAAGGATATAAACGACTTTCTCGAAGCCAAGGAGAAAAACGACAGAGAAAGTCCCGTAGTAGCGTATATAATGCTGGACAACCTCCAGGAACTTACCCAGTATGTCAGGGCCGATTACAGAGCGGCTTCAACCGAAATCGAGAACATATTGAACGCATGGATAAGGGAAATGCACGGATTTATACGCGAATACGACCGCGACAGGTATCTTGTTATCTTTTCCAAAGAAGAGCTTGACAAACAGATGATAAACGATTTTCCGATCCAGCAAAGCATAATGGATCTGCGAATAGGCGACAACAGCTTCCCCGTGACCATTTCAATGGGAATAGCCCACATCAACGGCACCTTTGAAGAAAAGGAAAAAGCGGCGGCGGCGGCGCTCGACATCGCCATACAAAGAGGAGGAAACCAGGTTGCCGTAAAAAGACAGGACTCAAACGGATTTGTTTTCTTCGGGGGAACGCATAAGACAATGGAAAACAACACCTCCGTAATCTCCCGTATAAGCGCCGAAATTCTGGAAGAAAAGATTTCCGGAGCCTCAAATGTGCTTATCATGGGACACGCCAATCCGGATTTCGACTCAATCGGCTCCTGTGTGGGAGCCGCAAGGCTTGCTTTGGCTGTCATAGAGGAAAAATACGCCGGCACGCAAATCCGACCTGCTGTGAATATTGTTGTTGACAAAAGCTGCGAAACATTTGAAATCTGCGCCAAACAATTATCGTCGCTGAAAATTTACGATGAGATATTTATCGGCAAGGAGTCCGCCTCGGACCTTGTAACTCCGTCCACCGTGCTGATTATCACGGACGTAAACAATCAATATATATACGAATCACCTGATCTTTCAAAAACCATATCAAACATAGCGGTAATTGACCATCACCGTCTCGTCTCGGCCCTTGCCTTCAACACGTTTCTGCAATATGTGGAGACCACAAAATCCTCTGCCAGTGAAATAATATCAGAGATTCTGGAACAAAGCAAATACGCTTCTTCACTTCACAAGGAAGAGGCGGAAGTATTGCTGTCGGGGATTATGCTCGACACAAATAATTTCACCCGCAACTCGGGATCACAGACATTCGCCATCACGCACTATCTGTACAGCAGAGGCGCTCATACCGAGGTGGTGCGTGAGTTCTTCAACGAAAATATTGAAGAATTGCGCGTCACAAGCGATTTTGAGTCAAGGGCGCAACTATACAGGGACAATATCGCTATCGCCTGCATGTCGCAGGACCATGTTCCCTCACCGGACGACAGAATCATCGCGTCAAAAGTGGCAAATAAGCTTTTGAACATAAAAGGCGTCGAGGCTACATTCACACTCGTCAGAATTGACAACGACATATCTATTTCGGGAAGATCAAAAGGAAAAATAAATGTTCAGTTAATTCTCGAAAGACTAAAAGGCGGCGGTCATTTTGACATGGCGGGCGCTCAGATGAAAAACGCGTCCATGTCACAGGCATACGAGCTTTTGAAGGACGCAATCGACGATTATTACGAATACGACTATAAAAAGCCCCACGCCTGAACCACAGCCGCTGTTTTAAACCAAACCCTTAATTAAAATTATCAATAACTTGGCCGTCGGACATATTAAATCATGACGGCAGAACGGAGATATAACAATGAAAGTACTGTTATTGGCAGACGTAAAAGGTCAAGGAAAAAAAGACCAGATAATCGATGTGTCGGACGGCTATGCGCGCAACTATCTGATTCCCAAAAAACTCGGAGTGGCGGCGGACGCTAAAACAATGGCCGACGCGAAAAGCAAGGAAGAGGCTAAACAATTCCGCCTTAAAGAGGAAAAAGAAGCCGCGCAGAAGCTTGCGGAAAAACTGAACGAGCTTACCGTAGTTATAGAAAATGCCTCCGGAAACGACGGAAGGTTGTACGGTTCGGTAACATCAAAAGATATCGCCGAAAAACTCGCTTCTGTTTACAATATAGAAATCGACAAGAGGAAAATCGTGCTTACGGAGACCATCAAGGCATACGGTACATACCTTGTGGATGTCAAATTATATCCTGAGGTAAGCGCCAAGCTCAAAGTATCCGTCACCGAAAAAAGCAACTGAAAACTCCAACGAACCTAAAAAGAAAGGTATATAACCCATGGCTGATGACATCATAAGAAAACTGCCGTTTTCGGCTATAGCCGAGCAGTCTTTGCTGGGGTCTATCTTAACCGAGCCCTCTTCGCTGGATTATGTTGCGGACATGATTTCATCCGACGACTTCTACCTTGAAGAGCATAAGCAGATATATCTTGCAATGCATGAGCTTTTTCTCACAAACAGTCAGATAGATATAGTGACACTGATTGATACTTTGGTCAGAAAAGGAATCTATTCCAAATCCGGCGGAGAAGAATATATAAAGGTAATTGCCCAGACCGTCCCGAACGCCTTGAATATCAAAGATTACGCTAAAATAGTCAAAGACAAAAGCATCCTGCGGAAGCTGATAGACATGTGCGGTGAGATCTCGGACATGGCATATTCCGAGCAGGACGAGGTGACAAATCTGCTTGACGCCGCGCAAAACAAGCTGTACGCGATAACTCAGGGGCGCGAAACCAAAAATTTCAGACATATCCGTGAAGTCATCACCGATGTGTATTCCCACCTCAAGGAAATGATAACCAATCCCGAAAGCGCTCAGGGCACCGCGACCGGCTTCAAATCGCTTGACAAGGTGCTTGCCGGAATGGGAAAGTCCGACCTGGTTCTGGTCGGCGCTCGTCCGGGCATGGGAAAAACATCATTTTGTCTGAATATAGCGACCAACGTAGCGCGTTCAACCAAGAAAAAGGTATGTATATTCTCTCTGGAAATGTCCGCCGAACAGCTTGTAAACAGAATTATCTCAAGCGAGGCGCTCGTTGACAGTTACGCTCTGCGAACCGGAGAACTTAAACCCGAGGAATGGGAGCATATAGCGCAGGCGGTTTCCCTGCTCGCGGGCAGCGATATTCTGATTGACGACACATCGGGAATCACCGTAACCGGTATGAAAGCCAAACTCAGACGGGTCGATAATCTGGGACTTGTAGTGATAGACTATCTTCAGCTCATGCAGTCAGACCGCCACATAGACAACCGCGTACAGGAGGTTGCCGAGATATCGCGTGCGATGAAGATAATGGCAAAAGAACTGATGGTGCCGGTCATTTGCTGTGCCCAGCTGTCCAGAGGTCCCGAATCAAGAACCGTTAAAAAGCCGATGCTGTCCGATCTTCGTGACTCCGGCGCCATTGAGCAGGACGCCGACGTGGTCATATTTCTGTACCGCGATGATTATTATAAAAATGCCGAAGGCAATGACGTACCCGCCGACACGGAACAGAATGTGGCGGAAATC
>CASEEB010000152.1 GCA_949286815.1 uncultured Eubacteriales bacterium
TGCCGGGACGCCGTTTGAGGTAAAGGCGCTTGACGATATAAACCTGAGTATTGAAGAAAACAGAATAACCGGCATTATAGGACATACAGGCTCCGGTAAATCCACTCTGGTTCAGATGTTTAACGGGCTTGTCAGACCCGACACGGGGAGAATATTGCTCGACGGCGCGGATATATGGGAAAATCCGAAAGAAATCGGAAAAGTAAGATTCAAAGTCGGACTTGTGATGCAGTACCCCGAATATCAGCTCTTTGAGGAGACCGTAAGAGCGGATATCGCGTTCGGTCCGAAGAACATGGGGCTTGACGAGGATGAGATAAAGAAACGGGTAAGCGAGTGCGCGGGCTTTGTGGGACTCGAGCAGAAGGAATTGGACAAGTCTCCGTTCGACCTTTCCGGAGGACAGAAGCGCCGGGCGGCGATAGCCGGGGTCATGGCGATGAAGCCGGAGGTTTTGGTGCTTGACGAGCCTGCCGCCGGACTTGACCCTGCCGGGAGAGCGTCTATATTTGACGGAATCGTAAAATATAAGAATTCGACCGGAGCGGCGGTCATCATCGTAAGCCACAGCATGGAGGATATGGCAAAATACTGCGATTATCTGATAGTTATGGCGGACGCCAAAGTGTATATGACCGGAGACAGGAATACGGTTTTCTCCAACTCGTCGCAGCTTGAGAATATCGGACTTGATATTCCTCAGATTACCAAGGTGATGACGCTGCTGTACGAAGCCGGAGTGAATGTTTCAAAAAGCATTTATACGGTCGAAGACGCGGAAAGGGCGCTTTTGAAGCTTTTCGGGGGTGTCCGATGAAGGGTATTGTACTTGGACAGTATTATCCGGCGGATTCGATAATTCACAGGCTTGACCCGAGGATAAAAATAATACTCGCGCTGATATACATTGTCTGCAGCTTTCTGTGCCGGAATATATTCAGTTTCGTTTTGCTGTTTTTGTCTTCCGTTATTCTTATACTTGTAAGCAGAATACCTCTGAAAATAGTTTTCAGGAGTCTGAGAGCTATAATATTTATAATGCTGTTTACCGCGGTTCTGAATGTTTTCTGGACCAAGGGTGAGCCGGAAAATCTGCTTGTTTCGTGGAAGTTCATTAATATATATACCGAAGGAATATACAATGCGGTCTTTATTGTGGTCAGGATAGTTTCAATGATCATCGGAAGCAGTATTTTCATGACGTATACCACAACTCCGATACAGCTTACCGACGGAATAGAGAGACTTTTGTCTCCGCTCAAAAAGCTGCATGTGCCGGTGCACGAGTTTGCGATGATGATGACAATCGCTTTGCGGTTTATTCCGATAATTGTGGAGGAGACCCAGAAAATAATGTCCGCACAGAAGGCCAGAGGCGCGGATTTTTCAAGCGGGTCTCTGATGAAAAGGGCAAAAGCGCTCGTGCCGGTTCTGATACCCTTGTTTATTTCGGCGTTCAGACGCGCGGGGGATCTTGCGACCGCCATGACCTGCAGATGTTATAGAGGCGGCAAGGGCAGAACCAAGATGACGGTGCTCAAGTGCCGCGCGAGGGATTTTGTCATGCTTGCGGTGTCCGCGGTCTTTACCGCCGCGATTGTTGTTATAAATATTTTTGCGTTTGGCTATACTATGTAACATTGAGGCACTGTTCTCCGATTAAAGCCGCCGATTTGCTCCGGGCGGATAAAACGCGGATTTAAAATTGTATTTATGGGTGGAATGATGAAAATATTGATCAAGCTCTCATATCTCGGCACGGGTTTCTGCGGATATCAGGTTCAGAAAAACCGCAGAAGCGTACAGGGTGAACTGACGAGGGCGGCATTTGAGCTTTTCGGCAGAGAATGCGATATCACGGGGTGCAGCAGGACAGACCGCGGAGTTCACGCGAATATGTATTATGCGACGATATCGGAAAAAGGCAAGACGGGTATCTGCACCTCTGTTCCCATACAAAAAATCCCCCGTGCTTTGAACGCGCATCTGCCGGAAGACATATGCGTGTACGGCGCCGAGTGGGTGGAGGATCTGTTTCATCCGAGATATGATGTGAGATATAAAGAATATATATACAGGATTTCTGACAGTGAAAAAACGAGACCGTTTGAGCTTGGCAGGAGTTGGATTTATCCCGTCAGATTTGGCGACTCTGAAATTGACAGAATGAATAAAGCCGCCGCGTATTTTGTGGGCAGACACGACTTTTCGGCTTTTATGGCGCGGGGCTCTGCTGTTTTCAGCACGGTAAGGACGGTTTTTGATTCGTCGGTATACCGTGAAAACGG
>CASEEB010000153.1 GCA_949286815.1 uncultured Eubacteriales bacterium
CTTCTCATTCTCACATGCCCTATCTCGCCGGCCATACCGCAAGTGCCGCTGTAAAGCTTACCGTTCAGAATAATTCCCGCGCCCATTCCGGTACCGCAGGTCAGAAAAATCATATTCTGACTGCCCCTACCCGCTCCGTACTTCCATTCAGCCAAAGCGCACGCGTCGGCGTCATTCCGCAAAAACGCCGGTACACCAAACTCTTTTTCAAGCATTTCCGTAATGCGGACATTATCCCAGCCGGGCAGGTTCGGCGGAGACATTATAATTCCTCTTTTGCTGTCAAGCGGTCCGCCGCAGCTGACTCCTATCCTGTCGGTTTTGCCTAATTTTCTCACCGCGTCAAATATTTTCTCAAGCGTTGAATCACGGTCGGCAGTCTCGAATTTTACTTTATCAAGTATTTCAAAGCCGTCGCTGAGCACCACGGCGCATTTTGTTCCTCCGATATCAATCCCCGTTATCATGAATCTGAAAACTCCTTATCTGAAATTTAATTCATCTCTGAAAATTATAACATATGATATTCAAATATTCAATATGTTTTTAAAATAAATAACAATCGGTTTTCATGTAACAAAAAACGCATAAACTTGACAATTGTTTTTATTCATGCTATAATTGTATACAACATAATGTAATCAATAAAATATTATTTAACTTGTTGTATACCGCAGTTTTGCTTTCGCAAAACTGTCCGGGTTGTATCCTATAGTATACAACATAATGTAATCAATAAAATATTATTTAATTTGTTGTATACCGCAGTTTTGCTTTCGCAAAACTGTCCGGGTCTTATCCTATAGTATACAGCGTGAAGTAATCAATAAAATATTGTTTCATATGCTGTATTTGCATACAGTATAAGCTGTATGCCACAGTTTTGCTTTTGCAAAACTGTACGGGATTATGTATACGGCTAAGTAATCAATCAAATGTTATCAACCGGCTGTATACAGTGATTTACGGTTCGTCGGGAATGTTATGATTTTCGGCATCCGAGTCGGAATTCAAAAAAGATAAAGACCGAAATTGCGCAAAGTTTGCATTAATATCAGGAGAAACAGGAGGATAGAAAATGGCAAGAGAAAACATAACTCCCGAACAGGAAAAAATCCTGAGGCGCAAGGGTATAATTTCTTTCAACAACAAAATATTTGCCTCACTGTATTCCGATGGTCACGTGGTCGTATCGTCGTCCTCCGGCAAGACACATACCGAAGGCGATTTTTCGGAGGTCGACGAATGGAAAAACATACGATATATTTCCTGCGGGGCAACATTCCTGTGCGCTGTAGATTCCGACGGGAACCTTTCGGTTGCCGGCAGACCGGAATTTGATTTTCCCGAAAAAATAAGCGGCGCCTGTGCCGTGGAATGCGGCGCTTCTCATATTGCGGTTTTGTTTACGGACGGGCATGTAAAATGCATTGGTGTCAATTTATACGGGGAATGCAACACCGAAAGATGGGAAAACATTGTCGATATTTGCTGCGGCGACAACATAACGGCGGCACTGCGGGCAGACGGTACGGTTCTGTGCGCCGGAAAAAACGCCGCGAAGCTTGAGATATCCATGAATAAGTACAAGCTGCTCTCGATATATTCCTCGTCAAACGGAGAGACGCTTTTCGGGATTATTGACGGCGGAAGCATTATGTCAACTTCAAACAGAAAGCCGGAATTCTTTGAAAAAAGCATTGTTTACATCAACCCGAATACCGTTCCGGTTTCGGTGATAACGGAATCCGGCGAGCTTATATACAAAAAAACCGTCCTGAACTCCAAAACCTCGGACGGTCATGCCTGTATGTGCGCGGGTGACAATCAAAGCCTTTATTATGTCACAAACGAAGGCTACATCCGTATGCTGTCGGGGAAAAGATTCAATGTTAATCTTGCGGGAAACCGGATTTACGAGAGTTTTGATAATCTGGATACCGAAAGAGAAAACAAAAAGGCAAATCAGGAAATACTTGAAAAAGCAAAAGAAGCCGCGGCGGCAACTGCCATGAAGCTGAAAGATTCCGTTCATTGCAGCGAAAGCATGACCATATGCGTCAGCGCAAACGAAAAAATATATTCTACAATGCTTTCCAAAAGCACCGAAAAAATCGGCGGGGCAATCGGCGCGGACTGCGGCAACAGTCACCTTTTAATTCTGCTTGCCAACGGCACGGTCAAAGCTTACGGAAGCAATAAAAACGGATGCTGCAATACCGACTCCTGGCGGAACGTAACATCCGTGTGCGCGGGGACCGACATATCCCTGGGCGTCCGTTCGGACGGCAGTGTTCTTTTGGCGGGCAGATCCGCGTATATCAACACCTCTCCCGTTCTGAAGTGGAAAAACATAGTTCGCATAAAATGCGAGACCGAATATATAGCCGCGCTTGACAGCAGCGGGAAGATACAGATATGCGGCAACGCTCCTTTTGGTTACGAAAGCATTTCCGAAATCCAAAACATTTCCGATTTCTGCATATCTCCTACACACATCGTTCTTTATATGTCGGACAGGAAAGTCATGACATACGGAGCCGGAAATTCCGGAGATGGCGTCACTTCACATTGGAAAAACATCCGCCAGGTCGTCTGCGCGGAAAACTATACTGCCGCGCTCGGATATAACGGAAAAATTTACGCCGAGGGAGACAACAGTTTCGGTCAGTGCGAGGTCGCTAAATTTTCCGATATAGTGTCGATATCGTGCGGGAAAAACCATATTGTCGCGCTTGACATTCACGGAAATGTATCCGCCGCCGGAGCCAACGGCTTCGGGCAATGCAACGTATCTCAATGGAAAGATATCGTCGCGGTATACTGCGGAAAAAATCACACCGTGGGACTGGACAAAGCCGGATTTTTGCACGCCTGCGGGCAAAACATAAACGGTCAGTGCGATATATCATTATTCAGACTCTTTGACAACATTGAAGACTACGACAAAGAAAGAAATGAGGTCATAGGAAAACGCCTTGTCGGAAATAATACGGACAAAAAAGACTTTTCCGACGAGTCCCCGTCTATATACAAGGCGCGTACGGAACTGCCCACAGATCCGGAAGAACACCAAACACCTCTGCCCATTCTTGAAAATATACGCTTTGACTGTTCAAGATACGAGGGCAAAGTGGCATTTGACTCAAACGGCACATACGCGGTATGCGCCACGGAGGGTCTTGCGATCTCCGGAAAAACAAGCTCACTTAAGAGCGGTTCTTTTGTCTTTCTGCGTTCGGCAAAAGGATTTATCACAGGAATAGATATTCACGGCAAAGTAAGATGCGTCGGGCGCGCGTTTGACGGTATTGACAAATGGGAAAATATTTTAAGCATAGATAACGGAAGCAATCATATATCGGCTCTGTGCCGTAACGGAAAGGTGCTTTGCGCCTCTGACGGCGACAATATACCGCTTCCGACGGACAACTGGAGCGATATACAAAAAATAGCCTGCGGAAACAACTTCACTCTCGGACTTACTCATGAGGGAAATGTACTCTTTGCAATAGTATGTGACGATACGGAAGACGCATACACGCCGATTTCGGAAATCTCGGAGCTTACAAATATCCGGAACATTTTTGCCTTTGAAAACACCGCCGTCGCTATCGACTTACGCGGGAAACCGCATATATTCGGAAACACGTATGACTCAAAAGACGAAATTGAAGCGCTGTCGGGAATCGCGGATGTCAAACTTTCCCCCTCCCACATTGTCTTTTTGACATCGGACGGGATTGTATATTCGTTCGGAAGTAATGAATACGGAGAATGCAATACTCAAAAATGGCACAACGCGGTTTCAATATCCGCCGCCGACAAGAGGACCGTCGCGGTAAGAGCGGACGGCAAACTGCTGTATGCCGGAAAAATGAAGGAACAGTTTGAAAATACAGACAACATAGTTTCGGCATTTTGCGATGAATATTATGTATGCCTGATAAGCAACTCCGGAGAATTGTTCTGCGTCTCCGAAGCAGGTCTGAAAAATACCGGCTTCCATGTATTTATACCGGGGCCGGACAACAATACGATACTGCGCTCGTGCGGACACGATATTCCGTTCTATATATCGGCAAAAACACTCTCTTCGCACATGTCGGTATCGAACACCGAAAAAGCATATATAGATTTTGGCAATACCCTTTACGTCTATAACCGCTCCTCAGCCAACACATATTTTCACTCCAGAGAAAATGTTTCACTGACAGACTGCGGCAACAACCATTCCGCCTATATAAAGAATAAAATACTTTATCTTAACGGTGACAACAGCTACGGTCAATGTGACCTCGACAAATCGGAAAACGCCGCTTACGCGGCTTGCGGGACATACACCACGGCTTTGGTTCAGACAAACGGAGATGTAAAAATGTGCGGGCTTAACGACTGCGGGCAATGTGACACGGAAAACATAAATCAGGTCTCGATGGCTGCGTGCGGAACATATCACACCGCGTTTCTCAGGTCTGACGGAAAGGTGGTCTGTGTGGGAAACAACAAATACGGGCAATGCGACACATCTGCCTGGGAAAATATCGTATACGTGTCATGCGGAGATTATCATACAATAGGAGTAACCGCAAGCGGTCATGTTGAAAGCGCCGGAGACAACAGTTGTTCACAGCTGGTACCCAAAAATATATCGGGCATCGCCTGCGTCGCGTGCGCCCCTTACTCCACACTTTGTCTGAATTTTGACGGAACTCTTATACCATTCGGTTTTTCGCGCGACATGGAAGAAAAATTATTGAAAAAAAGGTCATGCGTCGCAATAAAATGCCGTGAAAACAAAATATTCATATTCTATACCGACGGCCACGTTGAAATCATCTGACATGCGAAAGACAAATTTTTCTGTCATCCGGGCAAACTAAAATCTATCAAAAATAAGGGACTGAGTCAAATTACATTTGCTCACTCCCTTTAGTCTGAAAACCCGCCATCTATAAAAGACAGCGGGTTATTTTTATATGTGTTTACAGCACTTTTTATAACTATTATTTCAATACTACCGCTTTACAAACAGAAATTTAAAGTGTAGCAAAGAATGTGGAAGTTTGCTTACAAACAATCTTGCGCTTGCGATAAGCACATAGAGAATAGCTCTCGGGTTCAGCCAGCGATTAAACCGACGCTGAAAGTCGGATACGGAACCCGCCGCCTAAGAGACGTGGGACCATATGCGCTATGTTATAATTGTCATTTTACAATGCCCATTTCCCGCATCCAATATATGACATATGAAGCAAATCCGTGATTGCAGCTTGCGTAATCGCCCACATTTTCCCAAAGTGTCCCGGTTTTATCCGCCATGTATGTAAAATATCCCTTTATATTGTCATACAACGCGTCAAAATAACCGTATCTGCAAAGCAGATCCAACCTCAGGTAATTTCCTATAAACGCGTTAGCCGGATAAATTTCCGGGTATTTTCCGGTCTGCGCGCGGTCATATCCGAAATCTTCAACCAATGTTTTCCAAAGTCCGGCGTCTGTCTGCGGTGTGGCGACATCACAGAAAAACGCATAGTATTGACATGCCTCCGTGCATTCTCCCGACATAACAAGCTTTCCGTCTCTTCTGCAGGCGTTATCGCAGTAAAATCCCGATTCGGTAAGCGCCATTTTTCGTATTGTCTTTCTCAGCTCCTCAGCCTCACGCAAAAGCCCGCCGTCGTTATAAAGCTTCGCGACTGCCGATTTGAACGAAGCATACAGCATATTTGAGGCAAAAGAAACATCCTGCACAAGCTCGTTTGCCTTTGACCACTCTACAAATACCCAGGATTTCAGTGACTCAAGCAA
>CASEEB010000154.1 GCA_949286815.1 uncultured Eubacteriales bacterium
TTACATATTTACAACATAATTCTCGTTATGTAATATATGAAAAATCAAAATTGTACTTTATTCGACAATATATTTCATTAAATTCTGTTTGATAGGATTACGGTATAAACATACCGGTTCTAAATAAAAATTTTTAAAGAATGAAGGAAAAAAACATGAAAAACAGAAGAATTATTCTCATTTCTTTTCTGTTAGTAACCACTCTCTGTGTCGGAATTGGTTATGCGGCAATTCAGGATACGCTTACGATTAATGGTACTGCAAGCGCCGATGCGCAACAAGCCATTGATGGTGATGTATTTTTTGATAAAGAGAATGCCACGGTAGTCAGTTCCGGATCCGGGGTGGCAGAAGCAGAGTCGGGTCAAGAAGCTCAATCATTAGATTCAGTTGAAATAAGTGAGGATGGTAATACCGCAACGCTAAAGGCTAATTCTCTTAGAAGTCAAGGTGAAACCGTAGTATTCTCTCTTATGATTAAGAATGACTCACCGGATCTTTCGGTAAAAGTTACTCCGAAAACAGCTAACAATAGCAATGAAGAATATTTTACAGTGAAATATGATTGGGAAAGCAGTACGCCGAGCGATTTTGCTGAAACGACTATAGCTAACAATGGCAGCAAGACACTTACAGTAACAATTACCCTTGCAAAAACACCTACTGCAGATGCTGGCGAAAGTGCGA
This sequence comes from uncultured Eubacteriales bacterium, assembly GCA_949286815.1. Lineage (GTDB taxonomy): Bacteria > Bacillota > Clostridia > Oscillospirales > CAG-272 > SVTX01. The sequence goes on from CASEEB010000154.1 coordinate 688, forward strand.
CGTTCAGTATTGATATTGATGCAGTATACGATACGGGTGTCGGCGGTTAACTAATAGTTAATCAATTAACCACAAGGAGGATAAAATGAGTATCGACAAGAAAATTACATACGCCATAACATTAGATTTTCCGTGTTTTATCCTCCTTGTTTACCTGATTCCGGATGATACGGCAAAGAATATCATACTGGCGGCGTTGTGCGTGCTTTTCGCCGCGCTTACATTATTGTTTATTAAAAAACGCGGTATTCTCAGGCTTGAAAAGCGTCAGATACTGCTTGTAATGTCCGTGCTGTCGGTGTTTGTCGTCATGCTCGGATATATGACGGGGATCAAATTCGGGTTTGTCAAAAATCCCATTGTCACCCTGTACCTTTTGAAATACATTTTGCCCTACGCGGTAATAATAGCTTCTTCGGAGATTGTCAGAAAAACACTGCTTGCTCAGCAAAGCAGATTTGTATTCATATTTACATATTTCTCGTTCGTTATCCTCGACTGCGCTATGCTGTCGGGAGGCATATTATTTGAAAGGTACGACGATTTCGCGGATTTTTTCGGAATGATACTTTTCCCCGCGCTTACGTCCAACATCCTGTATCACTATCTGTCGGGGCGGTACGGCGCGCTTCCGAATATCGTTTACAAGACCGTGATTTCGCTCTACAGATATGTAATTCCCATATTGCCCAAAATGCCGGACATGATGCTTTCCTTCGCGAAGGTTATTTTGCCGCTGATAATCTGCCTGTGCATTTATGAGCTTTACAGAAAAAAGAAATCCGTCGTGTCAAGAGTAAGAAACCGCATAGGCATTGCCGCGGTATGCGTGTCGTTTGTGTTGACGTTTGCCTGCGTCATGCTTATATCCCGTCAGTTTCAATACGGACTTATTGTGGTAGGTTCCGAGAGCATGTCGGGGGAGATAGAGAAGGGCGACGGAATTGTTTTCGAGCAATACGACGGTCAGGTTCTTGAAGAAGGACGGATAATTGTCTTCAACCGGGACGGAACCGAAATAATCCACCGTATTATTGACGTGGAGAATATAAACGGTGAAATACGTTATTATACAAAGGGCGACGCCAACGACAGCGCCGACCCCGGATATATCACGTCCGACGACATAGTCGGCACATTAACCCTGAATATAAAGTATATCGGACTTCCGACAATTTGGATCCGATCGTTGTTTACATAGAATTTTTAAATGTACAAGGAGGGGGCGTTATGTCAGAAAAAGAAAAACTACAGCGCGACGAATATCAGAAAAGCCGTAAAAAACTGATTTTTTTGTTCTCGGTAATTGCTCTGGCGCTGGCATTTTTAACGGTGGTTACTTCCGTTGTCTTTGGGATACTCGACAGAAAGACATATGTTTCTTTCAAAGAACAGGGAAGCGTCGTATATAAGGCTTACCTTGCCGACAATGGATTTTACAGCGAGGAGTATCTCAACGGTAACCACGCCTATGTGGCGGAGCTGATTGAGAGCATGACCGCGGATTTCAGATACGACCTGAATATGGACGCGAAAGACGTTACATATAAGTATTCGTATAATGTTGAAGCGGTGCTTGAGATTAAAGATCGCAATTCGGGTATGGTTATCTATAACCCGGTATATGAGCTTGTTCCCGAAACCTCTGCGACTTCAGGCGACAGAGACCTTTCAATCGAGGATAATGTGTACATAGATTACAACATGTACAATGATATCGCCAAAAACTTTCTTGAGGTATACGAGCTTAACAACACAACAAACACTTTGCGTGTAAGTATGTATGTGGATGTTGTGGGAGAGAGCGAGACATTCGCGAACGATAAAGAGGGACAGTATGTCATAGAGCTTTCGATACCATTGGCTCAGACCACAGTTACTCCGCAGGTATCGGCGTCGGTTCCGGCTTCTTCTCAAGTGCTCGCGCTTGACGGAATCGCTAAAATAGTACTGAAAGTTCTCGCAATCGTGTTCGGCGTTCTGTGCGGACTGATGATTGTCTTTACGGTTTTGTTTATCGTACTTACCAGAGACGAACATCTGGATTATTCCAGAAAGGTTCAGAAGCTTGTCGCAAGCTATAAATCTTACATACAGAAAATCAATAATCCCTTTGATATGGAAGGGTATCAGATACTTTACGTGGATACGTTCCCGGAAATGCTTGAGATAAGGGATACCATTCAGACCCCGGTGCTCATGTATGAAAATGAAGACCGTACCTGCACGCAGTTTTTTATTGCTTCGTGCGCGAAAATACTTTATCTCTTTGAAATTAAGGTTGATTTTCCGCCGGCTCCTCCGGAAGACCCTATAGATTCCGAGCCTGTTTTGGAAGTTGTTCCTCCCGAGCCTGAACCTGAACCGGAACCCATTCCCGAACCGGAACCGGAGCCTATACCTGAACCGGAACCCGAACCGATAATTGAACCTGAACCGATTCCCGAACCCGATCCGACGGACAAAGCGGCGCCGGAAGATGAAAATCTGGTTGACGCCATTGACGTCTCGTGGCCTGAGGGGGACGGCAGGACATACAGATACGACCCTAATGGGGAAAAACTTGATAAAGGCGACGAGGTGCTGGCGCCGTCGTTTGATAAGTTCAGGAAAAGAGAAGTAGTGCGCAAGGCGACTGTAGCGCAGGGAAATTATAAGGTAGACCCCGACAGCTTGGAACATCCGCTTAAGAAAATAGCCGGAGTTGTCAAGAGAAATCTGTTGAGTATGTTCTGCTGAAATTTCGTTGATAACTTAATTCAGGCTGTTTTCTTTGAGTGAAAGGAGGTGTGAAGATAAAATGAAAAGATTTGTAATAGTTGTAACCTGTATTTTGCTCTGCTTTATTTTTGTCTTCACATGTATAGGTTACGCCGCGATTTCCGATACCTTGCAGATTACGGGAAACGCGACCGCGACGCCGCCGGAAACTTTGTTTATAAGCAGTGTAAGCCAGTCTGGCGGTACTGCCACGCTTGTATCATCCTCATATTCGGAATTGTTTTTACAAAATTCTATAGATTTTTCGGGTGGTGATTCAGTGACACTCGATGTCGTGATTGTGAACAATACCGCTCAGGATACGGTATACTATGAGGGTTATAAAATCGGTAGCGGAAATTATAATAACAGTGATATTAACGTAAAGATAAACAGTGTAGTAACGTCAGGCGGTGTTGATTTGGCAGCCGGAAATACTCAGTTCCCATCAAAAAGTACGTGTACGGTAAATGTTACGTTGACAAAAAGCAATGCAAATGCCGGAAATCAACTTACATCGGGAATTACATTTATGTTTATGGATAGCGCAAGAGCAGAAGAAGTTATGCAAAATCCCGGAGAAAGGTTTGAACAGATACTTAATAATCCGGATAAAATGGATGAATTAATAGGTATTTTAAAACCTGACGAGAATCTGGGTTGGGGTGAAGAAGATCACAATGGTACATTTATTGGAGATGTTCCCGGTGCTCCTCAAGAAGACAAAGATCAGATCCTTAGCCTTTTAGGATTAAATAATGAGATGTTGACATATAATGGCGTCGAGGTATTTTTTATTATTAAGTTTGAAAATATTGATGGTGATGTTAATACCGGTATAACAAATGAAAACGCAAAGGACGGACCAACACCCGGTTGTGAAATGGTTTTGTATTTTACTACAGATACAGAAGAAAAAATAGCAGAAGGTACATATGATTGGCTTGGGCGTGCTGAATCTGTAGATTTAGATGTTTGTGCTGCCGTTTTTATGTATGACAGCAATAGTAGTAGTTGGACGCAATTAGACAGTGGAGATAGTGATGGGTTATTTCAAGGTACAGCAAAATCGACCGGCTATTATGGTCATTCTGATAGTATTATTGATAGGAAACATAATTCATTTGATACCGGTACATGGATATCTTCAAAAGAATATTATGGTGTATCCTCCGGCAAGATCACGGAAATAGTTAAAAAGGCGTTGTCTCAGTAATTCAATCAAATAAAAAACAGTCAAAAACGAGGGAAATATATGTCCCTCGTTTTGTTTTAAAAGTAATTTGAACACCCCAAGACATCAAGGTCTTGGGGTGAATTGTATTATTTGGTTTCCGTAAATATGCCGGTTGGTTTTATTTCAGCTCAATAATGGATTCGTCCCACTTTTCGGGTTTTTCGTATCCCATGAGGTTGACCATAGTCGCCGCTACGTCGGAAAGCCCGAACTGTCCCTTGTCCTCTTTGACGGTATAATGCTCGCGCGCGGAGGTGTTGTCATATATAATACAGGGCACGGGGTTCAGGGTATGGCTTGTCTTGGCTTTCATTTTGCCGTCCTTGCCTACCTTGGGAGAACCGGTTTTTTTGTCGGTCTCAAACATTTCGTCGGCGTTTCCGTGGTCTGCCGTAATCACCGCCACTCCGCCGAGCCTGTCGATTACCGGAAGAATTCTTCCGATCTGAAGGTCAAGCGCTTCCACGGAGCAGCGTGTAGCCGCCAGATTTCCGGTGTGACC
>CASEEB010000155.1 GCA_949286815.1 uncultured Eubacteriales bacterium
TCAATACCCGTCCGACAAATTAAAAATGTCGGACGGGTATTCTGTATTTACCATAATTTCAACATAATCAGCGCTTCTTCCGCTGCATATTCTGCCCGGTCTTTTTGGTGTCTGATAAAACCAAACATACATTAACCCTACCACTGATACGTTCGCAGACTATATGTTCGGGAAATTTATATTCCGAGAAAAGCGGCTCCGATAAGTCCGGCATCATTTCCAAGCTGCGCGATACAAATTCTTGTGTGAGCCACCGCGTCGCTGCCGTACTGCTCGGCACGTACCAAGGGAAGAAGCATATCTATCAACGCCTGTCCCTCTCCGGAAATGCCGCCTCCGATTGACAGTACTTCGGGCTGAAAAATATTTATTATGCTCGTAATTCCGCTTGCCAGGTATTTTATATATTCGTTTACGACCTCTTGCGCCGCCAAATCGCCTTTTCTCATGGCGTCAAAAGCGGTCCTGCCCGAAACCTTTCCCTTCTCACGCGCAAGCTCTGCCATTACGGTATGTCTTCCCTGCGCTTCACACTCACTTATCTTTTCTTCAGTCATATTTATAAGCGCGGTGGCCGAACTGTAAGCCTCCCAGCACCCATGTCTACCACAGTTGCACGCTCTGCCGTCCACCCTGATAACAATATGACCGAGTTCCGCGCCGGCATAATTAAAACCTGAATAAACCTTGTTGTCGATAATAATTCCGCCTCCGACTCCGGTGCCGAGTGTAATCATAACCGAATTTGAAGTGCCTTTAGCGGCGCCGGCGACCGCCTCGCCCCAAGCCGCGGCATTCGCGTCGTTTTCGACATGAACCGTATCAACCTTAAAGCGCTTGGCGAATTCCGCGCAGATAGGATACTTTCTGAACGGAAGGTTGCAGGAATATTCAATAATGCCGTCCGTATGATTCGCAATTCCGGGAGACGCGATTCCGACGGCGCTCACTTCACTTTCATCAATGCCGGCGGAAGCGCACAATTCATGACACAGTCTTGCCATATCGTCAATAATCTCATCTGACGGACGCTCGGCTTTTGTAGGTACGCTTCCCTTTTTTATAATCTTAAAATCTTTATCTATAATCGCGGCAGCGATATTTGTCCCGCCGAGATCCACGCCAATCCGATACATATATCCAAACTCCTTTACCGTTAAGCACAATATTTTGTGTTTTACTTTACACACACTTACTCAAAATATATTATAAAGTAAAATAGGCGCAATGTCAAGTCCTTTTATACCGAAAAAATCAAATCCGCCGTCAAAAATTCCGAATTCTAAGTTTGTATCACAAACATTTTTATCGGAACGATCACAAACTATTATATACTTATTCGGCAGACATTATTTGAACATATCAATATTTTAAGAAAAGCGGACGTTCATGCCCCGGACGGTTCGGGCTGTGCAGAGCAATCATTCTTGTACCGTCAAGGCGTTTAAACAGCATGGCGTGACCCGCGTCAAAATCATAACGGCTGTCGTAATGCTTCCATTTTCCCCGTATACTGTCACTCTCCGCCTCAAGTACGATATACCTTCCGTCATTGAAGCTTGACCAAATCATTTTCAGCTTTCCGTTCTCACGGTAAAGAAACGGTCCGTCGGTGACATATTTTCCCGGTTCCCTGTTATACGGACTTACGTACGGATTATCCGACGCCCTGAACAAAAGAAACGGCTCTTCTACAGGACGTGTCAAATCGTCGGCAAGCTTTACAGCCCATATTTCGCCGTCTCCCACCTGTACCCATTCGTGGCAGAACACCATATAAGGAACATTGTCCTCCACACAAAAGGTTCCGTCAAGACATTCCCAATCGGGAGGGGTTATAGGTTTATCCGAAAGCGGGACAAACTTACCGTCGGGTAAATCACATACGAATATCTGGGTCGCCCGGCAACGACCGTCCTTTTTACAGCTTCCGAAAAGATAATATTTTCCTTTATATCCGTGCACCTCCGGCGCCCAGAAATCCTTATCCGCCCAAAATCCGATCTCCCCGCCGTCCAAAATCACCTTGGGGTCACTGAAATGTTCAAGATCTTTCGTCTTATAAACCGAAAAGGTATTCCTCGCGCTGACTGTATCGTTATGCAGCGCGGTTGTGCCATACATATAATAACATTCTTCCTCCGGGCAAGTCAAAATAAAAGGGTCTCTGATATGTACTTCTTCTCTGTTCAACATAATTTTTACCGATCCTTCCGCCGTATCCTAACAAAAAATACGGCAATATTTTTAAAAATTTAAAATCAATCCTCGTTCAATAAGCGGCTAAGCCCCGTCATTCAACTTTTTCAGTGGGAGATTGTATCTCCAAAAAATCAAGCGGCAAGACATCTTGATTCAGTTATAAACTATGGCGCCGAAATATGTAACGGTATTTTGTCCGTTAATATAATTGACTCCCACCTGCTTTGCGAGTCTGCTCACTAAAACGCCATAGCCTTCAATAGAGCCGTGCGCGCGGTCGGGAAAACGGCAGGGCGCGTTGGGATAAGTACATTCCTTGCACAAATCGCACCCTTCGTTGGACAGTATCATATAGTTATTTAGGTGCGGTTTTACCGCAGCATCGATTTTACGGCAAAGCTGCTTGAAATTTTCCATACCCGCCATCATTCCCTCATAGTCGAAAGAGTCCTCAAGCTCGCACTTCAATGTAAATACCAACATTTTTTCATATTTTCTGATGCGGTCACGACATTCCTCCAAGGTTCCGAGTCCCGGAGGGCAAGACCATGTGGTTCCGTATTTGTGACAGGCATTCGCCGCGCACATCTCTCTGACCTCAGGTAAAAAATCAACCTCCGAAGTATTTATGACTCTGTACTGAAAAGCACCTGCATCCTCAACAATTTTTATTAAAGCATCCATTCTCATAAATTCCTTTCATTCCGCGGGGCAACATCTGCCCCTCTATTTAAAGCGCAGCAAGTAATTTGTAAGCTTGCCGGAAAACAATCTTGCAACGCTTGCAACAAGACGTATAGAAACAATAGCTCCGCGTTTCAGCGAAAGATTAAACTGAAGCTGAAAGTCGGATATGAAACCCGCCGCCTACGAGGCGGGTAAATATGCGCTATGCCGTAAATAACATTTATGTATTATTTTGACTTACAGGTCTGCTCAATCCCGCTGCAACGTGTTATACTTTTACTTACGACCTTGCCGTCTTTCCAGCTAAAACAGATTTCTCTGCCGCCCTTAAGCCGCAGTCCCCTTACGCTTCCCGACGGCCACTCTTTAGGAAGTGCCGGCAACAGGGTAACATCATCAACACAATCAGAATCGGAAAAAGTTCCTACGCCATTGATATCAAAGTCTGTCTGACAGACAAGCATCTCAATAATCGCGGCGGTAATTCCGAAATTTCCGTCTATCTGGAACGGGGGATGGGCGTCAAACAAATTCGCATATACCCCGCCTCCGGAAAACACGCAATCCTCGGAAAAAACCGGGCGAAGTATTTTATCCAGATACATTTTGGCTTTTTCCGGATTTTTAAGTCTTGCCCAAAGACATGCTCTCCAACCCAGGCTCCAACCCGTCGCGTCTTCTCCCCTTCTGACCATAGTCACCTTCGCGGCTTCAAACAGCTCGGGAGTTTTCCCGCAAATTGAATTGCCCGGATAAAGCCCATACAAAAGAGACATATGCCGATGTTCCGGCTCAAGCTCATTATATTCTTTTTCCCACTCAAGTATCTGTCCCTCAGACCCTGTCTTGTACCCATCCAGTTTATTCAGTGCCGATTTCAAAGTGTCCCTGAACCCGATATCAGTATCAAGAAGCTCCGACGCCTTTATGCATGTCTCAAAAATTTCGGTACAAATGCCTGTATCCATCGCCGAGCCGTGTGAAATGCAATGATATACTCCGTCTATAGAATAGCAATTCTCCGGCGAGGTTGTAATCGAAACCGCAAGGCGACCGTCAGAGGTCGGCTCAAGCATATCAAGCATGAAAAGCGCGGCTCCCTTCAGTACCTCCCAGTTGTCTTTTAAATACCGCATGTCAAGCGTGTATTCGTAATGCTCCCAGATATGGCGCGCGAGCCATGCCCCCGAGCTGTTCCAGAACCCGCATTGAACCATGCTTAAATTGGGGCTTCGCTTTCCCACAGCCTCGCTTTGCGCCCAGATGTCCGAGTTGTGTCCGGAACACCATCCGCGGCAGTGGTAGTGCTTTGACGCGGTTTTCGCGCCGTTTTTTGATATATTGCGGACAAGTTCCGTCATGGGCAGATGACATTCCGACAAATTGCACGCCTCGACGTGCCAATAATTCATCTGCGCGTTTATGTTAATAGTGTAGTTACAGCTCCACGGAGGTCTGGTCTGATCGTTCCAGATGCCCTGCAAATTCATTGCCCGTGTGCCGGCGCGTGAGGCGGAAACAGTCAGATATCTTCCGTAATCAAACAGCAAGACCGCAAGCCCGATATCGGATTTATCCGTTTCATAATTTACTATTCTCTCATCCGTCGGCAAGTCGCCGCGGTCTGCTCCGTCCAAGCACAGCTTCATGCGGTCAAAAAGCGATTTATAATCCGAGACATGAGACTCTTTTACAGCGTCATATCCCTTTTTAAAAGCGGATTGTGTTGTTTCAAGAGCGGTTTTTACAGGGTCTTTTTCGCTTTCCTCCGGTTTTTTGTCAAATCCTTCAAAATCAGAAGCTATGTCAAGATAAATGACAAACTCGCCGCCCTCAACTCTTACCGCGTCATTTTCCGCCGTGACCTTTCCGCCCGGTGCTTCGACCCGCAAAGCGACGGCATAACTCAGAGCCCTGTTATGCTCAAAATCATCATAAACGATAGGATTCTCACATTCATAGTAATTCGGCGCCGCGTAACTCGGCATTATCGACCTCATGACAAGCGCGCCGTCACGTATTTCAAACCTGTGCGGATGCGGCGAGTTTATTTTTATTACGGACTTCGTCTCCGGGTTATCCGAACCGAATTTAAGCGCCATTACATTGTCGGGATGCGAACAGATAACCTCTCTTTTGTATGTATAACCGCCGCTTTTAAAACACACGTGCGCAACACTCTCGGAAATATCAAGATTTCTGCGGTAGTCTTCAATCTCTTCCAAACCGTAAAAATCAATTGTAAGGTCTCCCGCCGGTTCATAGCTTTCGGTAAATTCGGAAAGGCATTTTTTCCAGAGTATATGCTCAGCCCCGGTCCTGTCCCCGGAAGCCAAAGCGGCTTTCGCCTCGACAAATCCCTCATACACGGTATCGGACGACTTGTCGCGGGGAAACCCGGACCAAAGCGTGTCCTCATTGAGTGAAATTTTTTCGTGTTTCGCTCCTCCGTAAACCATTCCGCCCAATCGCCCGTTGCCCACGGGAAGCGCTTCGGTAAAATTCCGGGCGCTTTTTTTATACCAAAGCTCCTTGTTATGTTTTTCCATATCAATACCTCATGCCGCCGCAGGCGGTTCAAACATATATGAAAAATTTTCGTATTTTATAAAATAAATTCTGTAATTTACGAGTGAAACAGGATGTATTTCGACATAATGTAATTTTACTTTAACTCCCTGCAGGTACTTGTCAAATACGCAATGTAAAAACTTTACTGTTTACTATACAAGCAACCATCAAAGTATATTATCCCACAACAAGCTAAAATTGTCTATGCATTTTTTTGCGGTAAACATGGACATTTTTTGCTTTTATTTCGGCGCGTAAAAAAATTCGCACAATCAAACGCATTTACACCCATAAATAAACATTTATGACAAAAAATTTTCTTGACACACGGAATTTATTGGTATATAATGTCCTCATCGGATTATGCCCGAAATCAACATAAAAAAGGAGACATAATATGCCCGGCTATATATACCCAGGAAAAACGTGGCTTGACGATGAGGGAAAGCCAATACATGCGCACGGCGGCTCCATAATGAAATTAAACGGTAAATACTACTGGTATGGTGAAAACAAAGAAAAGACGGTTCCCGGCTCAGGAATCTGGCACTGGGGAGTGCGCTGCTATTCCTCAACCGATCTATGCTCATGGCATGACGAAGGGCTTATCCTGCCCCCGGACACTGAAAATCCCGACTCTCCGATACACCCCTCACAGTGTATGGACCGTCCTCACATTCTGTTTTGCGAAAAAACCGGAAAATACGTAATGTGGATCAAAATAATGGGAAAGGACGGAATACAGAGAATGGCAGTTTTCATATCGTCCTCTTTGCTGTCGGGATATGAAATGCTGCGCTATTACCGTCCGCTCGACATGAGCTCGGGCGACTTTGACCTTGTAAAAGACTCTTCGGGCAAAGCATATATTTATTTCGAGCGGGTGCATACGGATATGATCTGCGCGGAGCTGAGCGATGACTATACCGACGTCAACGGAAAATATTCGGTTCACTTTCCGAACGGACAGCCTCCCTTTGTGCGCGAAGCGCCCGCGTTCTTTAAAAAGGACAACAAGATGTATCTGTTTACCTCCGGAACCACCGGATATTTTCCGAATCCGTCCGAGGTAGCCTGTGCGGACGACTATCACGGACCATGGAAGGTACTCGGGGATCCTCACGTTGACATGCCCGGAAAAGATTCATACTGTTCTCAGATAACTTCGGTATTCCATGTCCCCGGCACAAAACTGTATATAGCGCTGGCAGACCGCTGGCTCACAGACCTTCCCGACAACATGCCCGACGTCCGTCGTGTTTTCGAGTGCTGGTTTGACCCAAAAGGTTCAAGACCGGTCGCTCCCGAAGACGACCCGAATAATTACACGGAAGAGAATACGTCGAAAGCCACATATGTCTGGCTGCCCGTGGAGTTTGAAAACGGTATCCCCGTACTGCATTGGTACGACAAGTGGAACCCCGAAGATTTTATGTGAAACGGCGGCTGAAATACAGCAAACATCTATTTATATCATCAATATCATATTTCAAAAAAGCTTCCCGCTTCAGCGGGTCAATTATAAAAATCTTTTTCCAATAAAAACCCGGCCGACTTATGAAAAAACGCAATTGCCAACAGCATGACTCAAGCGGATTTTTCACATCGGTTCTTAAAAAAGGAATGGTATAATCATGAACAAATTGAGCTTAAGCGCTAAATGGATATGGACAAAAGACAATTTAACGCCGGACAGCCGCGTGATTTTCAGAAAAAAGTTTAATATTTCCGATATTCCCGCCAAATGCAATACCTATATTGCCGTTGATACAAAATATTGGCTATACGTCAACTCAAAGCAGGTCGTATTTGAGGGCGGACTGTTCCGGGAAAGCAAAAACGGCTGCGGCTACGCCGACGTTGTGGACATATCCTCATATCTCAGACAAGGTGAAAATGTCATAAGCATATTCTGCTGGTTTTACGGCAACGGAGGCAGAAACAACACAAACAGCACGCGGGCGGGTCTGATTTTTGAGTCTCCCGAACTCGGAATATACAGCGACTCGGATTTCAAATGCAAAAATCATCCGGCATATTATAAGACTTCAGGGCAGCAACCCTCATTTCTGTACGGCGGTCACAACACCGGTTTTGACGCAAGACTTGACATCGGTGACTTTACTGCCATTGATTTTGACGATTCGGACTTTGAAAACGCCACGGAATATGAAAATCAGGTGTGGGGTGATCTGTATGAAAGACCTATACCCCCGCATAAAATAAGCGGGAAACGCATACTTGACGACGTTCGGTACGAAAACGGAAAATATACCGTCTCACTTCCCTATGCCTCACAGGTGACTCCGGGATTCAAGGTAATCGCGCAGGGCGGAGAAGTCATAAGCATACATACCGACAGATATGCCGTCAAGGGAGGACCGGGAGACGACATACACACATACTACGGTCATCGCACGGAGTATACCTGTAAGCCGGGACTCAACGAATTTGAATCGCTCTTCTACATATACGGGGAAAAGCTTGTATTTGAAGTTTCAGATCCCGTGACATTTACCGAGTTTTCATACAGGGAAAGCGGATATAACTGCGATATAGTCGGCAGTTTGACCTGTGACTGTGACGTAATTAACAAAGCCGTAAAAAAGGCAATGAGAACACTCTATGTCTGTATGCGCGACAACTTCATGGACTGCCCTGACCGTGAGCGAGGACAGTGGATAGGAGACGTTTCGGTACAGCTTCCTCAGGTGGGATACGTACTTGACGGCAACGCCCTTTTGCTCGCGAGAAAATGCATTAATGACTTTATAAACTTGAGAAAAGGCGACGCGCTTGTGGGCAATGTTCCGGGCGAAAATTTCTGCGAGCTTCCCTCTCAGTCTCTCAACGCCATAAGCGAGCTCGGAATGATATCATATTACTACAAATACACCAAAGACAAAGATACCTTAAATCTTTGCTTTGAACCCTGCATAAATTATCTGAAGCTGTGGAATATGGGGGAAGACGGTCTTGTAAGTCCGCGCCAAGGCAATTGGAGATGGATGGACCATCTTTATAATGTCGACGAGGACGTGTGCGAAAACGCGTGGTACTATTCGGCGCTGAAATTTATGAAATTTGTGTCTAAAGAGCTGTCCGACAACAGATTTGACGAATTTATCGAATCGAGGATAAGTTCTATAGAGAACAACTTCAACAAAAAATATTGGAAAGGCGACCGTTACGCCTCTCTGGATTTTGTGGATGACAGGGCCAACGCGCTCGCGGTACTCTGCGGATTGTGCCCCAAAGAAAACTACCCTTACATACACAACATTCTCATTACCGTATTCAACTGCACGGTATATATGGAAAACTATGTATTGTCGGCGTTGTGCGAAATGGGATATTACGAAGACGCGCGCAAAAGAATGACGTCAAGATATTACAATCTTGCCGTGAACGAAAACACTACTTTATGGGAAGACTTCTACATTCTGGGTACAAAAAATCACGCTTGGAGCGGCGCCCCCATTACAATCATGTACAAATACTTCATGGGTATCAGCACAACAGACGGATTTGAAACGGTTACGATAATACCCGAAAAGACCATTTTCAAAAACATGGAATGTACCGTAAACGCCAAAGGCGGACTTATCCATATACAAGTGGATAACATAAACGGAAAAGTATCTGTGATCAACAGCTCCAAAACCAAGGTCAACGTAATATATTGACTCTGTAAGTAATTTGTTTGCCCGCTTCTGTAAATTCTCGGTCTGAGATTTTACAGAAGCGGGGTTTTTTTATTAAACCTATCAAGTAAGGGAGCAAGGTTTTATATTAACTGAATTTATAAATATTAACTCAATATGTGGAATGTAAAAAATTTGTATTCCTCTTGATTTTTCGCTTAAAATCATTTATAATATTAAGTAGATATTACAGTCGCTTTTTGTTGTACGGCTGTAAAGGTACTTTTAAAAATTTTCATTTTAAGCCGCGTACCGGCAGGAGGATATCAATGCAGAATCAAAACAAAAGACCCGACTCTATGGAAAGAATAACAACGACGGCTCTTGCCGAAAAATTTATTGACGAGCAAATCTTAAGTATCAAAGCACAGGTGGGTGACGGGAAAGTTTTGCTCGCGCTGTCCGGCGGTGTTGACAGCTCGGTGGTCGCCGCGCTGCTGATAAAGGCTATCGGAAAACAGCTCACTTGCGTGCATGTGAACCACGGCCTGATGCGCAAGGGAGAATCGGAGCAGGTAATTGAAGTTTTCAAAAATCAGCTCGGCGCAAACCTTATATACGTAGACGCCACCGACCGTTTTCTCGACTTGCTTGAGGGAGTATCCGACCCCGAACAGAAGAGAAAAATAATCGGAGGAGAATTTATAAAAGTATTTGACGAAGAAGCCCAGAAGCTTGAGGGCATTTCTTTCCTGGCGCAGGGCACCATATATCCCGATATTCTTGAATCCGACGGAATAAAAGCTCACCACAATGTCGGAGGACTTCCCCAGAAAATGGAATTTGAACTTGTAGAGCCTATAAAATTACTTTTCAAAGATGAGGTGCGCGTGGTAGGACATGCTTTGGGACTTCCCGACAGCATGGTCAACCGTCAGCCCTTCCCCGGTCCCGGACTCGGAGTTCGCTGCCCCGGAGCCATCACCCGAGACAGGCTTTTAACCCTGCGCGAATCGGACGCCATACTGCGTGAAGAATTTGAAAACGCGGGACTTGCGGGAAAAGTATGGCAGTTCTTCACGGTTGTACCGGATTTCCGCTCAACCGGTATAAGAAACGGAAAGAGAGTTTTTGACAGAGTGGTAATTATACGCGCGGTCAACACAGTAGACGCCATGAGCGCCACCGTTCCGGAAATAGAATGGGCGGTACTTAAAAAGATTACCGACAGAATACTGAACGAGGTGCCGGGCGCAGGACGGGTACTTTATGACCTCAGTCCCAAGGAACCCGCTACTATCGAGTATGAATAATTCACTTGCGCTGTCTTCGATAAAATTATTTAAAAAAACCGGACGCAGATAAAAATCAAGAAATTCAGACCATTACCGGTACAGGCGCGTACAGTTTATCAATTTATGTGCGTAACATGCAAAAGCTACGGTTTACCGGAGCCGCCGTTCCGAAATAATGGATTTAAATTACATATTACAATTAAATTAAGATGTCCCCGCCTCAGAATAAGACGGGCACCGCTTGATTTTTCAGACGGGAATAATCTCCCACCGAAAGCATTGAATGACGGGCTTTGCCCTTATAACAGAAAGGCATTTTAACTATGAGCATCAGAATTGGAATTTACGGATACGGAAATCTCGGCAAGGGTGTGGAAGCCGCAATAAGAAAAAACCCGGATATGAAGCTTGAGGCAGTATTCACACGCCGCGATCCTAAAAATGT
>CASEEB010000156.1 GCA_949286815.1 uncultured Eubacteriales bacterium
CCGTCCGCGTTTTCGGTCTTGAACTCGGCGACTACCGTGGACGCAAGACGTCCGTCTTTAACAGCCTCGATTCCGACAAGCGTGAACATGCAAATAATGCCCAGCAGTATATTCATTACGGGGCCGGCAAGAGTTATAACAAGCTTCTGCCACGCCTTTTTATTTGAAAAAGCGTTTACATCGTCGGAAGAACCGTCTTCACCCGCCATGCTCACATATCCGCCTATCGGAAACGCCCTTATGCTGAAAACCGTTTTTTCCGGAATATGCGGAGCGTCGTCCGACGATGAAGAAGTTTCCCGGTCTGATTTCACCTCGGCATTATTATCCGGATTGACTTCATCGGATCTATACTCCGAGGACAGTTCAAATCCGCTGTCAACATTGTTTTTCTTTTTTCTTTTTTTGGTTGTAAAAATTGCCGGACCCATTCCTATAGAAAATTCCAGAACCGTTACTTTGAACAGCTTGGCAAATATGAAATGTCCCAACTCATGAATAACCACCATAATGCTCAACAGTATCAATGTCAAAAGGACGTATAATATAATCATTAATAATCCTCCATCCGTTTTTGGTATATGTATATCAAAACTCTATTTATTTTATGTCATATCCCGGATATATATAACTGTTGCATTTTACTCAAATCAATATAATTTCCTTTCCGCCGTCAATACGTCGGCATATTCGCGCGCGTCGTCACACACTTCAAAAATATCACGCAAATTATTAACATTGTTCGCGTGAGAATATTGTTCCATAGTACGGCAAACTATATCGGCTATATCACGGAATCTAATCTTCCGGTTTAAAAACGCCGAAACAGCCTCTTCGTTTGCCGCGTTCAACACCCCGGGCAAAGCTCCTCCCTCGCCTATTGCTTTTACCGCGGTCTCAAGCAACGGAAACGCCTCGTAATCGGGTTTGTTGAAGGTAAGTCTGCCCACTTTATACAGGTCGAGTTCCTCAGTACACGCCTCACATCTGTCCGGATGAGTAAGCGCATACTGGATGCAGTGTCTCATATCGGGAAGCGACATCTGCGCTATGACGCTGTTGTCAATATATTCAACGGCAGAATGAATTATACTTTCCCGGTGAATAAGCACGTCTATTTTATCGGGTAAAATCCCGAACAGATGAACCGCCTCAATAACCTCAAATCCCTTGTTCATAAGAGTCGCGCTGTCAACAGTTATTTTTGAACCCATTTTCCACGTGGGATGTGACAGCGCGTCGTCAAGCGTCACATTTTCAAGCTGACTTTTTGTATATCCGTAAAAAGGTCCCCCGGACGCCGTCAGCAGAAGCCTTTTGACTTCGCTTTTTTTCCCGGCCCGAAGGCACTGAAAAATTGCCGAATGTTCACTGTCTACCGGAATTATTTCTGTCCGTGCCGACTTCGCCGCCCTCATGACCGCTTCTCCTCCGACCACAAGAGACTCTTTGTTCGCAAGCGCGAGCTTTTTGCCGCTTTCGATGACTGCCAGCGTGGGTCTCAGCCCTGCCTCCCCCACGATTGAATTGATTACCGTCTGACCGTTTTCGCTCCCACAGTCAATCTCATGTATCATATTACAAATGCCGTCAATGCCTGAATATATCTTCACAGACGTGTCCTTAAGTTTAACACAAAGTTCCCGGGCCGCCGCCTCATCGCTCATCGCGCACGCTTCCACCTTAAACTTTCTTGCCTGTTCTTCTGCTTTGGATACATTTTTACCCGCGGATATCGCCCTTACTCTGATATTATTTGCGGCGGCCACCTCAGCCGCCTGCGTTCCGACAGAACCCGTAGAACCAAGTATAATAATTTCCGGATATTGTGTTTTACCCATCAATACTTTCCTTTCACAAGCTTTTGACGCCGCGGAATTTACCTGAACAATGGCATGATTTATTATACCGTATTTGAAAAAAACGTGTCGCGTCAAAAACGGAATATTGCTCAGATAAAATGATTTTCAAAAATCACACGGAAGCCAAAAGGTCAAAATAAGTACAAATGAACGCGAGAATAACCGACGCCGCCAATACAGAATCAAATCTGTCAAGAATGCCGCCATGCCCCGGAAAAATCTTTCCGTAATCCTTTATACCGTAGTGTCTCTTAATAACCGACATTATAAGATCCCCAACCTGCGTAACCACCGAAATAAGCACTCCGCTCAACGCAAGCACCAAATAATTCGCGGTGATCTGTCCGTCGGCATTGAAAAATTTTTCAATGACAAATCCAAACACAACCGTAGTTATGACGCAGAACACTATTCCCCCGACAGCGCCCTCCACGGTCTTTTTTGGGCTTACATCGGGAATAAGCTTATGTTTTCCGAGAAAACGGCCTGTAAAATACGCAAAGCTGTCCGTAATCCACGCGCACAGAAAAACAAGCAGATATATATATTTTCCGTGCCTTATAAAATCATGTATATATACTACCGAAGTAAATGCCGCAATAATGTAAATGCACGAGGTAAAAATCATTGCCGCGTCGGTAACCGACAGCTTTTTATGGTCAAAAACCGCCACTCCGAGCGTGTATACGATTAAAGCAAAAATCACTCCAAGCGCGATTTTATTGAAATCCCCGACAGTAAAGTTGAGATATGAAAATCTCATAAACACGGGAAATGCCGCCGCGGCAATATAAATCGGGACTGAAATAAAAATATTTTTTTTCTGTCCGGTACAGCAAAGCATCTCATAGCATCCAATCATCGCGCACACCGACATGACTGTCGGAAGCGCCCATGTATTGCTGAATATCAATACGGGTACAAATATACAAAGTGCTATAATAGCCGTAATAATTCTCTTTAACATTTCTCAGCTCCGTTCAGCTTGCAAAGCGGTTTGTGTCTTTCATGGATTTTCGGGGGTCTGTTTATCAAGTCCTCCGAAGCGTCTTTTTCTCGAATAAAAATCGGTTATCGCCTTATCAACATCCTCACTTGTCATATCCGGCCACAGCGTGTCGGTAAAATACAGCTCGGAATAAGCCGCCTGCCAAAGCATAAAGTTGGACAGCCTTATATCCCCGCCCGTCCTTACAATCAGATCGGGGTCCGGGCAATCTCCGGTATACAGGCGCGAGGATATGTCGGATTCGCAAATCTCGCTTTTGCCCTCCTTTAAAAGCCTGTTGCATACATTGACAAGCTCTGCCCTCGAACCGTAATTGAGCGCGATATTCAGAACAAGTTCACGTCCCGAGGTCTCTTTTTCCACTGCCGATATTTTATTTTTCAGTCTGTCGTCAAACACGCTGACATCCCCTATGAAACGCACGCTTACACGGTCGTTGTAACGCTGATCAAGATAATTGTCAAGCAATTTCAATATCGCGTCTACTTCCTTTTTCGGTCTTTTCCAGTTTTCGGTTGAAAAAGCATATACGGTAACATATTTTATCCCGATTTTTTCACAGTATTTCGCGATATTGCTGAAAACAGCTGCTCCCTGTCTATGCCCCAATTCTCTCGGCAAACCTTTTCTTTTTGCCCAGCGACCGTTTCCGTCCATTATAAAAGCAATGTGTCTTAAGCGCTCATCTATCTGTATGCCGTTTTTTAATGTAATGTCGTTTTTTTCAAATTCCATCCGATATGCCTCTCACGTCTGCTTAATCAAGCAAAACCCGTATGTGTGTTTACCGCATATACCACGGCGGACAGTATTGCACCGCAAAACCGCGATATATACATGTATGCAAATACAGAAAGTATAATGGTATTTTCTTTATCTTCTCACGCTTTATACATTATACCATATTCTCTAAAAAAAGACTATATGTATAACCGATAAAATAAATATAGTCCGAATTTATAAAACCGCGATATAACCGCAGCGGGAGATTTATAATTCTCCCGCTGTAAAGTTATACCATAACAACGGCAATGACACTTCTCAGACGGTCATTATCTCTTTTTCCTTTGCCGCGCCGAGGGTGTCGACATTTTTAACATACTTGTCCGTAAGATCCTGAATTAATTTTTCCGAGTCCTTTAATTCATCTTCAGTCATATTTCCGTCATTTTTTTGCTTTTTTGCATCTTCATTTGCCGCACGTCTCAGATTTCTTATCGCCACCTTGGCGTTCTCCCCCATTTTTTTGACCTGCTTGGCAAGTTCTTTACGTCTTTCCTCGGTAAGCTGAGGAAAGACAAGTCTGATTACCTTGCCGTCGTTTGCGGGAGTAATGCCCAAATCAGACGCAAGAAGCGCCTTCTCTATGGCCTTCAGTGTGCTTGCGTCATACGGTGTTATTACAAGAGTTCTCGAATCCGCGACACGAATGTCCGACATTGAGGTGAGCTCGGTAGCGGCGCCCCAATAATCAAATGTTATACGGGAAAGGACCGCGGGATTTGCCTGACCGGCACGTATCGACGCCAGATTCTCTTCATATGACACGATGGATTTTTTCATTTTTTCTTCAAGTTCTTTGGTGTTATACTTCATAACAATTTCCTTTCTTATGTATATTTTACAGACACCGCCTCACGAACGCCTATGTCTGAGAAATTTTTTATCTGTGCATTCTTGTTCCGACCGCGTTTCCCATCACGACATTATATATGTTTTCCGGGTCGGAAAGTGCGAATGCGTAGGATTCGATATTATTTTCATTGCAAAAGCTTACCGCCGTCATATCGAAGGCATGAAGCCCCTTCTCTATAATATCCGAATACTTTATATCGTCGTATCTTACGGCGTCGGGGTCCTTTTTGGGATCCGCGCTGTATACTCCGTCCACATTTTTAGCCATCAGAACCGCGTCGGCGTTTATTTCCGCGGCGCGTACCACCGCCGGCGTGTCGGTCGAAAAATAAGGAACTCCGAGACCTCCTCCGAATATCACGACCTTGCCGGACGAAAGATAATTAACCGCCGCCCTTTGAGTATATGTTTCCGCAAACGCGTTCATCTCAACCGATGTAAGCACCTTCGCGTCTATTCCGTGTTTTATGAATGTGTCCTGCAACGCGAGCGAATTTATTACGGTTGCCAGCATTCCCATATGGTCCGCGCGGCAGCGGTCCATATCCCTGCCCTGTCTGCCTCTCCAGATGTTTCCCGCTCCTACGATAACGGCGATCTCCACTCCCGCGTCAAGGCATTTTTTCAAGACCTTCGCAATCTCATCCATGAAATCAAAATCCAATATTTCCGTATTGTCGTCATGGGCCAAAGCCTCTCCGGATATTTTCAGAAGAATTCTTTTATAAACAGGTTTATTCATTGTCATCCTTTCACGCCGCGCAACCCGACCGATGCTGATTCGGCAATAATGTTTTCTGTCATATATTTTACTACAAAGGCAGCTTTTTGTAAACAGTATTTTGTAAATATTTTCTCAATAGATAGATTTTTTGTTATTCGGACTTAAACAACGGCGCTGTTTTTGTCCTTACGGGTGAAAATCGCAAATCTAAAACAGCGCCGAAAAACTCAGACGTATATTTTAACTTTTATTTTGTTTTTTTCTCAATCTCATCAAGAATCAGTTTTATAAACTCATCCACGGTCATATTGCCCTTTTCCCCGTCCTTTCTTGAACGGACCGAAACACAGCTGCCCTCGACCTCTTTGGCGCCTACTATAAGCATATACGGGACTTTTTCCTGCTGAGCGTTTCTGATTTTGTAGCCTATTGTCTCGTTTCTTCTGTCTACTTCGTTGCGTATGCCCAACGACATAAGTTTATTTGATATCTCTTCGCAGTATTCAATCTGCTCATCCCCTATGGGCAAAAGTTTTACCTGTACCGGAGCGAGCCAGGTCGGAAGCGCCCCCGCGTATTTCTCAAGCAGCAGGGCAAGCGTTCTTTCATAGCATCCCAGCGAGGTACGGTGAATAATATAAGGCGTTTTCATCGTATTGTCGGAATCCACATATTCCATGCCGAATTTTTTCGCGAGCAGCATGTCTATCTGCAATGTAACTATAGTATCCTCCTTGCCGAAAACATTCTTGCACTGGATGTCAAGCTTGGGTCCGTAAAAGGCCGCCTCGTCTATTCCGATCGTATAATTCTCTCTTCCGAGATACTCGTCAAGCAGCTCTCCCATAACTCTCTGAGCCTCATCCCACTGCTCGGGCGTACCTTCATATTTGTCCTTACGGTCAGGGTCCCACTGCGAGAATCGGAAAGAGCAGTCTTCCTTAAGACCCACGGTATCGAGCATATACAGCGCAAGATCAAGACAGCCCTTGAATTCCTCGGCCAGCTGGTCCGGGCGAAGTATAAGATGTCCCTCGGATATGGTAAACTGACGCACTCTGATAAGTCCGTGCATTTCACCTGAGTCCTCATTTCTGAACAGTGTGGAGGTCTCTCCGAGTCTCATCGGCAGATCCCTGTACGAACGCTTTTTGTTCAGAAATACCTGATATTGAAACGGGCAGGTCATGGGTCTGAGCGCAAAGCATTCTTTCGTATAGTCATTAGGGTCTCCGAGAACAAACATACCGTCAAGGTAGTGGTCCCAGTGTCCTGAAATTTTGTAAAGCTCACGTTTTGCCATAAACGGGGTTTTGGTAAGCAGATACCCTCTGCGCTGCTCCTCATCCTCCACGAAGCGCTGTAAAGTCTGTATAACGCGCGCGCCTTTCGGCATAATTATCGGAAGCCCCTGTCCTATTACATCCACCGTGGTAAAATACTCAAGCTCCCGTCCTATTTTATTGTGGTCGCGCTTCCTCGCCTCTTCAAGCATGGTAAGATAAGCGTTAAGCTCATCTTTTGAAGGAAACGCCGTACCGTAAATTCTTTGGAGCTGTTTGTTTTTCTGGTCTCCCTTCCAATATGCTCCCGTACATTGTGTAAGCTTAATCGCCTTGACTATGCCTGTCGAGAAAAGATGGGGTCCCGCGCAAAGGTCCGTAAACTCGCCCTGACGATAAAAGCTGATTGTCGCCTCTTCGGGCAGTTCATTTATAAGCTGTACCTTATAAGGCTCGTCTTTTTCCCGCATCAGCTTCAGCGCTTCGCTTCTTTCAAGTTCAAATCTTTCTATTTTAAGATTTTCCTTTACTATTTTTTTCATCTCGTCCTCGAGCTTTTTGAGAACTTCGGGAGTAAAGGTGACATCACTGTCAAAGTCGTAGTAAAAACCGTCATCAAGCGCGGGGCCTATTGTAAGCTTAACCTCGGGGTAAAGTCTCTTCACCGCCTGGGCAAGTATATGCGAAGCCGTATGTCTGAATACGTGAGCGCCTTCCTTATCGGAAAAAGTCAGCAATTTTACATCTGTATCATTTTCAATTGTATAAGTCAAAGCAACGACTTTGTCGCCTACCATCGCGGCGATAACACTTCTGTCCGCAAGCCCCGCTTCCTTGGCGGCGTCATATACCGTAACGGGGGACTGAGATTCATAAACTTTTGAACCAAAATTAATTTTCATCTTTATATTTCCTTTCTGTGATTATTTATATCCGGCATTTGAATTCGGTCAGGATGTTGTTCTCATCCTGCCTGTATTCCCGGAATGTTCGCGCCCTCGCTCAAGCGTTCAATTCCGAGTCTGCGGCAATCCGCGTAAAACTCTTCCGTAAGTTTTTCAACCTTATCCGAATCGGAAAATTCGCCTTTACCGGCTTCAAGCTTAAACCACCTGTGCGAAAGCTCGCTTCTTTCAACATGTTCAAAAGAGCGCTCAGGACTGTTGCCTGTCTTTGCCGCTGTCTTCGCGTCTTTCCAAAGGCTGTCAAGATATTCGAGGTCACTGTCGGGAATAACCGCCGCCCACATGTCCTTTGAAGGCATTGCCCATGTGAAATGCACAAGCCTTCCCTTTTCGTAAATATATTTCAGATACTCCTCAATATACTTTGCGCCCGCGCCGTAATAGGTATCGATAAATTCCACCGCGTCTTTATCCATATCGCAGTCGGCATTCCACAGCGCCTTTGCCATAAGGTATGACCTCAGTTCTCCGAACTCTCCGTTTTTTCCGGGCTGATAATTTCCCTGCATAAATACGCCGCGCACGTTATGTTCCGCAAAAAATTTAATGTTTTTTCTCATAGCCGCCATGTTGGCAAAAGGCGTAAGATACTGCAAAAAGTTTGTGGTATAATCCCATACATACAGATTATCGCATATTTTGCTCCACTTCTCAAACGCTTCTCTGGTGCCCGTGTTCTTTTCGCATTCATCGATAGAATGGGTATAGCAACCGCCGGTACAGAGCCTTATCAGCACATTTTTTCTCGGCTTTGTGATTTTCGGAGGCTGTACCGAATACTGATACGCGAGAGTATCCACAAGCACATCCGGAAACTCTTTCTCAACTTCTTGTGCCACTTTATTTACAAAGCGGATTAGAGACCCTGACGGCGAACCCTCCTCGGCGTCTATAGCGGCGCATTTTTCACACGTGCAGTATGACTCTGTCACAAAACTGTCGTTCTGTGAGACCGAAACAATTTTAGCGTCCGGGTTTTCTCTGCACCACTGTTTGGTTTTCTCGGTGACGATTGAGAGCACATCCGGGTTTGAAAGGCATATCTGAGTGTACAGATGCTTACAGCTTCTCTCTCCGTTTATCATGGCAAAATATTCCGGATGAGTTTCAAAATATTCTTCGGGAGGCACCATCATGCAAAACGTATGCACAAAATGAGGTCCGGCATACTGTATTCCTCCTCCGAGATATTCGGGAAGCGTTCTTCCGAATCCCGCCTCGTTGCGCAGCGCCCCGTTGAGACGCAGCTTTACGCTGAGCTCGGGCGGATACGCGCAGGTCCAATATACGTCTCTGTATGAAAATGTAGGTGTTTTCGCGATATAAAGGTCATCGGGTATTTCCGCTTTTTCAAGACATGGGATTTTTTCCGTGTCCTCCGCAAAAAATCTGCAACCGAGATACTCAAGCAGTTCCACTACCGCGTAAATCACTGCCCTTCTGCTCTGACCGTCAAGATAAAGCTTTTCTTTGCGCGCGACAACCAGTATGCTGTCGTCCTTTGGGGATACAAGCGGGAGATTATCCGATTTGCGATTTGTCTTGCCAATGATAATTTCAAAGGCTTTTTCCGCTTCTGCGTCGGAAATAATTTTGATATCCGACGCCCCGGAAGTCATTTTCCGCAGATATTCCGACAGCATATTCGCCGCGTATTTATCGGACTCTGAGCATTTTTCGGAAATTACTATACTGTAATCACTGTTTAATATCATATGCACCTCCATATGTAAACACAGGCAAAAAACCCCCGGATACTCAACGTATCCGGGGTGCAGTTATATGCACGGTTCCACCCGATTTTTTTACTCTTGATTCTTAGTATTTATTTAAACATGAAAGTGGTACTTGTATGCCGGCATAAAAAACTCTCACCTAATGTTTTTTCTCTGTATTACGCCTTTTGCATACAAACATGTCTTTCACAATTTGCGTATTCAAGTTCACCCGACTTGTCCTTAAATCTTTCTGTAATGCCTCATACTCGAATTTGAGCGTTCCTTAACTACCTCTCTCCAGTCAAGATCTCCTCTTTCGAGCGCCATAATAATGACCTCGGCGGTAGCTATATTGGTAGCGACCGGAATGTTGTAACGGTCGCACATCAGAAGCAACTCTCTTTCTATTTTGTCATGATTGCTATTTTCCGAATAGCTTGAAACCGGACGAGTGTCACGGAAATAAATAAGTATATCAATTTCATTATAGGCTATTCTTGACGCTATCTGTTCTTCACCGCCCTGTCCGCCGCTTAAGAGCTTTTCGATCTTCAGTCCCGTAGCTTCCGATATATATTTTGCGGTAATACTCGTAGCGCATATATTATGCTTGCTAAGTATGCCGCAATAAGCAATACAAAACTGTGTGATCAACTCTTTTTTCATATCATGGGCTATTATAGCAATTTCCATTTGAATACCTCCATACTTATTTTATGTAAAAATTGATTTTAATATGCCTGCCTTGAAAAACAATGCTTATGTACATTATTACCTTATTTGATTCCCGGTCATTCAATTATATCTCAGTTTTTAAAAAATATGTCAATTATTTCCTCACTTCACATAACACCATTATTGTTTAGATTATAACACAAATACATTCTTTTGTCAATATATCTACAATATTTTTGTTTGTTTTTTTATTTTTGTTTAATTCACGTATTCCAATTTTATTATTTTTGTTGTATAATATAATACGGTTAACATTTGAAATCAGAAAATCAAACAAATTGGGTTCGGAATTCGGAACTGCCGGATGAAACGATAGAGCAATTTTTTTCGGCCGGAGTCTTCCTGACCGCGAAAGGAACGGTAAAATAAGCGATGATAACGGAAATGATGAGAAAACTCGGGGAATATGACCCGGAAATATATGAAGCGGTAAACGCGGAATATAAAAGGCAAACCGAGGGTATTGAACTGATAGCTTCCGAAAACTTTGTATCCGAAGCCGTAATGCTCGCTGCCGGCAGCATTATGACGAACAAATACGCGGAAGGATACCCCGGGAAGCGCTATTACGGCGGATGTCAGTTTGTGGACGTTGCCGAGAATATTGCCATCGACCGCGCAAAGCGGCTTTTCGGCGCGGAGTATGTAAATGTCCAGCCTCACAGCGGCTCTCAGGCAAATACTGCGGTATATGTCGCCTGCCTCAGGCCCGGCGACACGGTTATGGGAATGAGTCTTGCCCACGGAGGTCACCTTACACACGGCAGTCCCGTCAATTTCTCAGGTCTTTATTACAACTTTGTCCCCTACGGCATTGACGAAACGACACATGTTATAAATTATGACAAGCTTGAAGAGCAGGTAAAAGAAGTAAAACCTAAAATGATTGTTGCCGGCGCCTCGGCGTACCCCCGTGTAATTGATTTTGAAAGAATGGCAAAAATCGCTCACGAGAACGGCGCTTTGCTTATGGTGGATATGGCGCACATTGCCGGACTTGTCGCTGCCGGCGAGCATCCGTCACCCGTTCCCTATGCCGATGTAGTCACTACGACCACACATAAAACTCTCCGCGGCCCCAGAGGCGGTATGATAATGTGCAATGACGAAGAACTTGCCAAAAAAATAAACAAGGCAATATTCCCCGGCATACAGGGCGGTCCGCTGATGCATATAATCGCCGCGAAAGCGGTATGTTTCGGAGAAGCGCTGAAGCCTGAATTCAAGGTTTATCAGCACCACATTGTAGAAAACGCGAAGGCATTGTCGGAAGCGCTGTTGGATGAAGGCTTCAACCTTGTCACGGGAGGCACGGACAATCACCTCATGCTTGTAGACCTCAGACCTATGCATATTACCGGAAAAGACTTTGAGCACAGACTCGACGAGGTTCATATTACAGTAAACAAAAACGCGATACCCAACGATCCCGAAAAGCCCTTTGTAACCTCAGGCGTCAGAGTCGGTACCGCAGCGGTCACCACAAGAGGAATGGGCGTTGAAGAAATGAAAAAGATCGCAAAATTATTTAAGCTTACCGCTTCCGATTTCGAGAACAGCGCTGACTATATAAGAAATGAAGTCGCAAAGATATGTGAGGCTTTCCCTCTTTACCTATAATAAACACAGTGTTTCTTAAAGGTGTTCACTTATAAAAAAGTATATTCGTATCTTTTATAGGAACAGCGATAAAATATTTTTATCCGTGTATATCAGACAAGATTCTGATACACACGGATTTATTTCATTATATTTAATTTTTGCAGCAAGCCGAACATGGTCTGACCTTTCCGGCATCTATTGCGTCTGAATAAGTACCGCAGATAATCTCCTTTGAGTTTCTTAAATACCTACAGTCCTTTGATTTATGCCACACTTCCCCGTTCTCTGTCCAATAAAACAAATCTGACTCCGAATACCCGCTGTCTGTCTGTGAGTTTGATTCGGCTGATGTTTTTTCAGTGATATTTTCCGCTTCGTCGGTAATTAATCCGCTCGTTTCCGCCTCATTTGTATCCTCAAAAAGCGACTCCAGAATTTCCGATAGCATTTCCCTGTTCATGGTATCTCCGCCGAAATACTCATGTGAAAAATCAGAATAGCTTGAGCAGGATGCCGCCGATAAAACAATCGATAATAACAAAATTACCGTAATTATTATCCAAAATCCGGTTCGTTTCATTTCAAAGCCTCCTTTGAGGTCATACATCCGAAAGCATAGACTCAGCCAAAGACATACGTGTGGCGGAATATTCGTATGCGCCTTTATAATCTTCGGTTTCTCTGCAGCATACCTCGATGTCGCAACATGCCAGATAAACCAATATTTTCGGCGGAACATCATCCGATTTGATTATCTTATAAAGGCAGTCAAGCGCCCCGCTGTAGTCCCGGTCTTTCATTTTCAAACGGGCTTTAATGTGTAAAAGATATAGCTGAGAGTAAGTATCGTCAATATCCGTTTCATATTCAACGTACTTTTCCGCAACGGTAAAATTATTACGCTCAAGCAGGTCAAGCGCGTAAATATATCTGCACAGTTTGTTTGTACACGGCAAGGCAAGCGAAAAATCGTTATTTTTGTAATTGTCTACCTCCTCCGAAACAAACGCCGGCGATATTTTTCTCATAAAGTAAAACATAGAAGCAACCGCGCAGACAATCATATCAGTGTTGTATACAGTTTTCCCAGCATGAACGGCGGCCTCATCGAGAATGGCACATGCCTTATGCAATTGTCCTGAGTTGATATATTCCTCGCCCATGTTAAGACAACATTCCGCAAGTATGAGTTCAATTTCATCGTCACTGCCCCCCAATGAATTGAGACAGATATCTCTGCACAACTCAAAGTTTTTGTCAGTATACGCCCTTTTGATATTTTTCATTTCGTTCATTTTACGGTAAGTAAACTCGTCATCACTATCCGCAATCAAATACCCCGCGGGCACACCGAGCTTATCGGCAAGATATATAACCGTTCCGAGCGATGGCAACGCCGCGTCGTTTTCGATTTTTGAAAGCATGTTCCGGGTTATTTCATCACCCGCAAGCTCCGATTGTGTCATTAGTTTAGCGTTTCTCAGCTCTCTGATTTTTTTTCCTATTTCCATACGTTCCTCTGCTTTAATAAACCGTGGGCGCACGGCAATCTGTTCGGCATATTATTTTCGCGTCACATAAATTATATCATAGCATTCCCGAAAGTTCAATACATATAAAAAATTTTTCACGCGCAAAAATCATGCTAAACTTCCCCGGGTTCGAGCACTACAGCATATGGCAATTTCCCGGATTTTTGTTTATTTACAAACAAAAAAGGGCTGAAACAGCCCTTTTCTGAAAAGTAAGCAATTCTCTATGTTTTATTGTTTTCCACAAATGTAATGCTCTCGCCGTCGCTTTTGAAGACAACAGAGCCGAGCAGATCCGTCCTGTAATATTTAATTCCGGCATTGTTGAGCTTTTCAAGCGTTTCCGCGTGAGGATGCCCATAGGAATTGTCAACTCCGCATGAGATCACCGCTATCGACGGAGAAACCGCCTTCAAGAACTCGTCTGAAGTGGATGTGCTGGAGCCATGATGACCCATTTTCAAAAGATCGCACTTCAGAGCGTCCGCTCCGAACTTTTCAAGTATTTCCTCTTCAGACTCAACCTCCGCGTCACCGGTAAGCATAAATGAAGTATTGCCGTACTCGGTCTTAAGCACAACACTTGTATTGTTTGCGTTGTCCTCGTGGGCGCTGTTGGGCGCCAGTATGGTGTTCTGCAATGCCCCGATATAGAAAGTTTCACCCGGAACCGCAACGGTTACCTTTGCGTCACTCTTTTCAATCGCGTCCATAAGTTTTTCGTATGTAACGGTAGTGGCGACGGCGTCGGGTAAAATTACGTTTTCCACATCATAGTTATTCATGATAAGGTCTGCTCCGCCTATATGGTCTTCATGAAAGTGAGTAAACACCGCGTATTTAAACGAAGTAATGCCCAGATTATCAAGATACAGCTTCAACTCATCCTCGGAACTGTTTGTGCCGGCGTCTATTATCATATTGCCGTCCTCAGTCATAAACAGTATACAGTCCGCCTGCCCGACGTCAATAAAATGCACGGTTATCGTTCCCTCGTCAGGAACGGTCGGAGGCGTAGCCAAAGTCTGGTTTTCGTCTCCGGAAAACTTTCCGGTCACCGCCCCGTATATTACTGCCGCGATAGCCACTATCAGAACAAATATAATAACTACCGGCGATATTTTTCTGCGTCTTTTCTTTGTCGCCATGTTCTGCTCTCCTTTCGGTCAGACAATCTGCACCTTAAGTAAATTTGTGGTTCCCGAAAGCTTTAACGGGACTCCGGCTGTTATTACGACTTTATCCCCCGCGCTTACAATATCAAGACGTCTCGCGCAGTCTATCGCGTGCTTAAACAGACTGTCGGTATTGTCCTGATTTATCGCGAGCACCGGAAATACCCCCCAAGACAGGGACAATTGATGAAATGTTTTTTCATCAGGCGTTGCCGCCACAATCGGCTCATTCGGCCTGAATTTTGACACTCTTCGCGCCGTCGTGCCGGATTTGGTGACCGCTATGATTGCCGTGGCGTTTATATCCCTCGCCGTTGTACACGCCGCGTCGCATATCGCGTTTGTCGTATCCGAATAATCGAAGTCATAGTGCACGCCCTCATATATGTGCATGTCCATGGCGTCCTTTTCCGCTTGCAGGGCAATTTTTGACATTACTCTTACGACATGAGCCGGATGGTCTCCCATCGCGGTCTCTCCCGAAAGCATAACCGCTGAAGTGCCGTCAAAAACCGCGTTTGCCACGTCTGTAATCTCTGCTCTTGTAGGCGTTGTGGAATGAATCATGGTTTCAAGCATCTGAGTTGCGGTAATTACCATTTTACCCGCCTGATAGCACTTTCTTATAAATTTCTTCTGTATTCCCGGAAGCTTTTCAAACTCGATTTCCACACCCATATCACCGCGCGCGACCATAATGCCGTCGCAGTTGGCGAGAATTTCATCAAAATTTTTTACTCCGTCGTAATTTTCTATTTTGGCTATTATTTTAATATCATGACCGCCGTAGTAATCAATATATTTACGCAAAGCTATCACATCATCGCGGCTTCTGACAAATGACGCCGCGATAAAATCCACGTTCATCTCCACCCCGAAGCGAAGATCGGCTTCATCCTTTTCACTTATATACGGCATGTCGATATGAACGTGCGGTATATTCACACCCTTTTTGCCTGTCAGCTCTCCTCCCGACATAACCCGGCACACTATATCGGTATCCGTCAGTTTTTCTACCGTCATATCTATTCGTCCGTCATCTATAAGCACCCGGTCTCCCACAGAAAGATTTTTCGGAAGATTTTTATATGACACGGATACCCTCTCATCGTTGCCTTCCGTATCATTTACCGTAAGGGTAAATAATTGTCCCTTTTCAAGAAATATCCCGGATTCACTCTCAAATGTACCGATTCGTATTTCAGGTCCCTTGGTATCCAACAACACTGCCGCGGGAAGCTTGAGCTTGTCTCTTACTCTCCGGAACATTTCAATCCCTTTTTTATGATATTCATGATCCCCGTGCGAAAAGTTAAATCTGGCGATATTCATGCCCGACTTAAGCATATCCTCTATTACTTTTTCGTCAAGACTTTTCGGGCCCATTGTACATATTATTTTTGTTTTCCTTAATGTAATCATTACATTGTTTCCTCTTTATCTGACACAAATTATTCACATTATAATTTTAACATATATGTACAAATATGTCAATACAGGCAATATTAAATCTTTAGCAATAAATGTTAAATATAAATTACAGACAGGAACTCAGGTGAATATCAACGAATTATTTAGATTTGTATGGCTTGGACTTTACATAAAAGCTGTGAGAGCAGCGGGGGCATTTTACCTTATTTTTTCCGTCTTTTCTCGGAAGTCTCAATACGGACGAGCAATTCGGACAATCACGGAAAATATATTCGGCTGAATCAATATTTCCGCTTTTGCTTTTTGACGAGGTATTACCGGTGAAAAATATTTTTATCTTTTTTTTCAGTTTCATAAAAGCCGCGTTCTCCTTTCTTCGGGATTCGATTTTTCTGGAATAGCTTCTGGCTATATTCCATATCATCAGAAACAGTATCAACACAAAAAGAGATGTTGTAACTATTATTTCGGCAGTCTGATTTGTAATCACGAAAGACAGTATTAAATTGACCACAAGCAACACAATAATAACCCAAAAGCAAAACTTATACAAATCGTCGATACCGTATCTGCCATACATAAACCGGTATAATTTGTCCTTGAACTTTCCCATATTAAAATCCTTTCATGAATTTAATTATATATAATATTATGCTTAAGCGTGTTCACACAATCCGAAATGCGCGGATTTTTTAGAATATTTTTCACAGAACAAGGCACAAGAAGGGCATATACTTTCTGTATGTAAACGTAGATTGAAAATACGCCGAAAGGCGCGTCAAGCGTCAGTATGAACACGCTCTGATATTATTCATAATTCAGGCATTTACGGTCATAGCTTCGTTTGCGTTGGCGAGCATAAGTTTAATCCTGTTTTCCTGGTTTATCCTGGTTGCTCCCGGGTCATAATCAATTGCGACAATATTCACGTCGGGATGTTTTTCTTTGATGGGCTTCATCATTCCCTTGCCCACGATGTGGTTAGGCAGACATCCGAAAGGCTGGGCACAGACAATATTGTTTACACCGTCATGTATAAGCTCAAGCATCTCGGCGGTAAGCAGCCACCCCTCTCCCATTTTCACACCGCTGCTGATGTATCCTTCATTTGCCGTCAGGGTGTTTTTAAACGGAGAAGGCGGAGTAAAGCTGCCCTCTTTTCTTATAGCCTTGATCAGATCATTTTGCTTTTTTTGAATAAAAGCGCATATCGCTTTATAAATAAATACGGTCTTTTTCCCTTTTCCGTACAGTCTCGCGTCCACGATAGGGTTGTACATGCAGTACAGAAGAAAATCAACAAGCCCCGCCATTACGGGTTCCGCGTTTTCGGAAACCAGAAAATCTTCAAGATTATTATTTCCGAGCGGAGAAAATTTAACGAATATTTCCCCGACAATTCCTACCCTCACCTTTTTTTCTTTGGTTTTCTCAATTTTGGCGAAATCGGCAACTATCCGGTCATAATTCTTTTTTACCGTGGAGTAACGAATGGTATGGTGAGTCATCTCATCCACCAGGCGGTCTACCCATCTGTCCGCAAGCGCCTCCGCGCTTCCCTTTACTGTCTCATAAGGGCGGGTCTGATTAATCAGAGACATCAGTAAATCTCCGTAAAGTACCGCGTAAAGCGCTCTGTGAATCATAGGTATAGTTATCTTAAACCCGGGATTGTCCTCAAGCCCCGAAAAATTAAGTGATATTACCGGGACATAACCGAAGCCCGCTTTTTTAAGCGCCTTCCTTATCAGGGCTATATAGTTGGACGCGCGGCATCCTCCACCGGTCTGTGTCATCATCAGCGCCGTTTTATGAGGGTCATATTTTCCGCTTTCAAGCGCGCTGATAAACTGACCTATAACAAGCAATGCCGGATAACAGGCATCGTTATGTACACTTCTCAGTCCGGCGTCTATTACCTTTCTCGCTTCCTCCTCACTGTTTTCCTCAAGCAGAACGGTATGATAACCGTAAAACTGAAATACCTTTGAAAGAATTCTGAAATGTCTCGGAAGCATATTCGGCAGCAGGATGGTGTAATCTTTTTTCATCTCCTCGGTGAATACAACCCGGCTGTCCTCCCCGGCAGCGGCAAAAGCGCAGCTGTTTTTGTTATCATTCATCTTATATTAAATCCTTTACAGTTCAAATATCGGAATATCGGGCGAAGTCAAGCGCGCCCAAAAGACTTCTCAGGCGTATCCTGACAGCGCCGAGATTTGTTATTTCATCTATTTTAATCTGTGTGTACAGTTTATTCTTGCCCTCAAGTATAGCCCGCACCTCGTCCGTGGTTATAGCGTCTATTCCGCATCCGAAAGAAACCAACTGAACAAGCTCCGTGTTACTGTGTTCGGTCGCGTATTTCGCGGCGGCGTACAGCCTTGCGTGATAGGTCCACTGATTGAGCACATTGACATTCGGCGGAGTCGTAAGGTCTGAAATACTGTCCTCGCTTACCACGCAAAATCCAAGACTCACCGCAAGGTTGTCTATTCCGTGACCGATTTCCGGGTCTATATGATACGGACGTCCGGCAAGTATCATTACTCTCTTGCCGTTTTCTTCCGCCCATCTTATCGCGCGGACGCCTTCGTCCCGTATATCTCTCATCCATTCACGGTAAGCGTCAAACGCCTTGTCCACAGCGTTTCTGACTTCTTTCTTTGAAAAGCCTCCGGACTTGTTCTTAAATACCGAATAAAGCTCCTGTGCAAGTTCCTTTTTATTGTTAATATTCAGATACGGGTATATAAACTCGGTATTGCGCAAAGACTCCATGTTTCCGGACAACAGTTCGGAATAATAGGCGACTACCGGACAGTTATAGCAGTTATCGCTGATATTTTCATCGATATTGTAAGTCAGACAGGGATAGAAAATCATATCGGCGTTTTTGTCAACGAGAGTTTCTATATGTCCGTGCATAATCTTAGCCGGATAGCACGCGGTATCGGACGGAATTGAATACTGTCCTTTTGTATATACCGAACGGTTTGAAAATCCCGAAAAAATCACCTTATACCCAAGCGTTTTAAAAAACGTATACCACAGCGGACCGAGTTCATACATACCCAAAGCCAGCGGAAGTCCTACGGTTCCTCTTGTTCCGTCTCCGGGGTCATCCATAAGCTTTTGGAATTTATCTCTTTTATATCTGTGAAGATTGGGTATAAGCTCAATCTCTTTTGAGCTTTCCTTAAGTCCGGCGCCCTTTTCGCATTTGTTACCCGAAACATATCTTTCGTTGCCGTTGAAAATATTTATGGTTATCTGACAGTTGTTGGTACATCCGTGGCAGCTTGCGGCTTTCGAGGTATGAGTGAATTTTTCAAGCTTTTCTCTGTCTATAAGGGAAGACTTTTCTGTCTTCTGCATCTTTGCGAACAGCGCCGCGCCATACGCGCCCATAAGCCCGGCTATAGACGGTCTGATTACTTCCCTTCCTATTTCCTTTTCAAACGCGCACAATACGGCGTCGTTGTAAAAAGTACCTCCCTGAACCACAATCTGGGTGCCAAGCTCTTCTACGCTTGTAGCCCGGATAACCTTATAAATCGCGTTTTTGACAACGCTCTTTGAAAGACCGGCGGAGATATCTCCCACGTCAGCTCCGTCTTTCTGAGCCTGTTTAACCGACGAGTTCATAAAAACCGTACATCTCGAGCCCAAATCCACCGGTCCTGTGGAAAAAAGACCGAGCTTTGAAAATTCCTCGATTCCGTAGCCCATTGAACGCGCAAATGTCTCGATAAACGAGCCGCATCCGGAAGAACATGCCTCGTTGAGCATTATACTGTCAATCGCGTTATTTTTAACCTTGAAGCACTTAATATCCTGACCGCCTATATCCAGAATGAAGTCAACCTTTGGGTTGAAATGATGAGCGGCGGTAAAATGCGCCATCGTTTCAACAATTCCGAAATCGACATGAAACGCGTTCTTAATAAGATCCTCTCCGTATCCGGTTACGGCGGAAGCCTTTATCTGTATATTGTCTTTGCAAATTTTATAAATCTCTTCAAGCTGCGCCCTGACTATCTCAACCGGATTGCCCTTATTGGAATCATAATACGAATAAAGTATCTCACCGTTTTTACCTATAAGCACAAGTTTTGTCGTAGTAGAACCGCAGTCGATTCCCAGATATGCTTCCCCATCCTTGTAATCCGGAGGATAAACAGACTCAACCGAGGCTTTCGCGTGACGCGCCTTAAATTCCTCATATTCTTCCCGATTTTTAAACAGAGGCTCTCCGTGAAGCGCAACTGTTCTTTCGTGGGTGCTTTTCTCAATTTTCGACTCTATCTCGTCATATGTAAAAACTTCCTTTTGTCCGGAAGCGTAAATGGCGGCGCCAAGGGCAACCGAAAGCAAACCGTATTCCGGGAATACCGCGTTTTCGTCATCAAGCTTCAGCGCCTTTTTAAAGGCGTTTCTCAGTCCTTTGCAGTAATACAACGGTCCGCCCAGAAACATTACCTTACCTTCAATACGTCTTCCCTGCGCAAGTCCCGCTATGGTCTGATTAGCCACGGCGGCATATATGCTCGCGGCGATATTTTCCTTCGCGGCTCCCTGGTTGAGCAAGGGCTGTATATCTGTCTTGGCAAAAACACCGCAGCGTGAAGCAATCGGATAAACGCGCGTCGCTTTCAGACTCAGTTCATCCATCTCACTTACGGAAACCGCAAGCAGCGTTGCCATCTGGTCAATAAATGCACCTGTGCCTCCGGCACAGGTACCGTTCATCCTTTCATCCATGCCGCCTTTGATAAAGATAACTTTGGCGTCCTCTCCGCCCAGCTCTATAACGACACTCGTGTCAGGCTCAAATTTTTTTACGGTCTCACCGGTAGCGAAGACCTCCTGAACAAAAGGAATTCCGGCAGCCCTTGCCATTCCGAGCCCGGCCGAACCGGATATCGCGACTTTTATTCCGTCATCTTTTACAATGTCTTTGACTCTTTTGATAAGTTCAAGCGTTTTGGGTCTTACCTGAGAAAAATGTCTCTCATAACAGGAGTAAACAACTCTGTTGTCTTTTACGGCGACAATTTTCGCGGTAGTAGACCCGATGTCAATTCCAATTACAGTCTGCCCGTCAAAATCTATATTAAGATTATCTATAAAATCCATCGGCTCCTCCCGAAATCGAATACAAAATCTACATGATATATATAATGATAACATTAAATAATTAACTGCATATTAAATTTATTATTTTTTTTATGTTTTTTTGAATTTGAACGACTTTTGGACTTCAAAAGATTTTGCCAAATCAGTTTTTCTCACTACAAAAATTACTAAGAAATCTTTAAAACGGGGATAACCTGAAAATCAGGTTATCCCCGTTCATATAACGGCATACTTCATTGTAGCTTAAAGCACTGCTCACTCGTTAATTTTAAATTCCGCAAGCTCTTTAAAAAAGCTGCTTGCAAACTCATATTTTTCCTCGTTTGAACTTTCTCCCCATACATACGGTCTCATCAGGCATACTATTGTATCGGCAGGCAAAATCTGAAGCGACGTAAAATATTTGTAGAGATCAGTGTCACCAAGCCGTATCCCATAGCCTCCGTCGGCAACTGTATATTCGCCTGTATCTCCCAACACCTCGGACACGGGCACAAGTCTTTCCTCATTTTTCAGATTTTCATACAGATATTCGCTTACAAAATATATCGAACACTCGCCGGTCGATGTGTAACTCAGATATTCCCTGTATTTAGAAGAATTATACACCGGACTCACCATGTCGACATAATCGCCGTTTTCATCCGTTATTATTTCATTTGAGGATTCAATCTCGTCTTCGGAAAACACCGCGTATTCAATAAATGCAATATATTTTTTTTCATCGCCGTTAAAATCATACGGCAAAAGAGAGGTCAGATCATTTCTGATCGCGTTTATTTCGTCATTGGACAACTGATAAGGTCCCGCATACATCACGGTAGTGTCGCTTTCGGTTTTGCTGAAAAGCTGAACTAACCCCACTACCAAAACAACGATAAAAAACACCGCTATCAACAATGTCCACTTATAGTGGTACCAAAAATTATCCAGCCACTTGAAAAATTTGCTCTTTTCGGCAATATTGATATCGCCCGCTTCGATTTTGTCTTCAGGTTGATTATGATGATTATCCATACGCAAACCCCTCTTTATTTATTCTGCGGTATTATTCCTGTTCTGCGCCTTTAGAAGACCTCGCTACTCCGACGACCTTCATATGAACGCTCCCGGAGGGAATCTCAACCACAACGGTATCCCCTTCCTTGGTGCCCATAAGCGCTTTTCCGATTGGCGACTGATCCGATATCTTATTCTCCTGAGGGTTGACCTCGTTTGAACCTACTATACTGTATTTTACCTCTTCGTCGTATTCGACATCGTAAACCGTAACGACTGAGCCGAGTGAAACCACGCTTGTGTCGATTTTTGTCTCGTCCACAATAAGGGCGTTTTCCACAAGCTCCTCAAGTTCTTTTATTCTGGCTTCGGTCTTTGCCTGTTCTGTTCTTGCCTCGTCATACTCCGCGTTCTCGGACAGGTCTCCGAACGACCTTGCTACCGCAATCTGCTCCTTTATCTCCTCGCGCTTTACCGTTTTCAGATAAGTAAGTTCATCCGTAAGTTCTTTGAAACCTTCGGGGGTATACAGCATTTGCTTTTTAACTGACATCACAAATTCTCCTTTTATATCATTGTTATTTTTTTATTTCACCGATCGCGCGCTGCAGCTGATTGTCTTTGTCATGCGGAAGCAGATAAAGATTATAACCCTCTGCCTCCTCACTGAGTTCCTCGGTATAGTCCGGGGTTATTCCTATGTCGTGATATACCGTATGGCTTGCGGAAAAATACATCGCCGTGGTGACGCGCAAAGCCCCCTCAAGACCGTAACGCTCAAGCGGAATAATATACTGCATACATCCCTT